>NZ_VPEU01000037.1:0-26577 GCF_013416975.1 Acinetobacter sp. YH18001
TTGTAGCCATTATTTTTTCAATGCCGAAGATGACGACTTATTATCAAAAATTTGCCAAATGGATTGATGGAGTTACAGGCGGGATCTTTATCAGTTTTGGCTGTCTGCTGATTCTGAATCGTGATTAGATCTAAGTCATTTTATTTGATAAAAAAGCACCTAAATCAGGTGCTTTTTCATACTACCCATACAGAGAATCTTATTTCTTTGTAGGCGCAGGTACAGTGGCTTCAGTGGTAATCTGAACAGTAATTTTATCACCCACACTCGGTACGTTTGCTCCTAAACCAAATGCAGAGCGGTCAAATGAAGTGGTTGCATTGAAACCAATTGCTGGAACTTTCATCATTGGATGTTCAGCCTGTTTGTTTAAAACAGCATCCAATACCACAGGTTTGGTCACGCCTTTAATAGTTAAGTCACCAGTAATTTTGAAGTTCTTTTTGTTCTGCGTTTCTACTTTGGTACTTTTAAAGCTGATGTTTGGATATTTTGCTGCATCAAAGAAATCGGCTTTCTTTAAGTGATCATCTAAAGCTGTCACGTTGGTATTAATACTGGATACTGGAATTGTCACATGCACAGCTGACTTTGCCGGTTGTTCATTGTCCACCACGATTTTGCCCTGAATATCAGAGAAATTACCAGATGGCGTAGAAAAACCGAAATGATCCCAGCTAAATACGGCTGCAGTATGGGTCGGGTCAATTGTATAGGTTACTGGTTTTGCAATAGAAAATGTTGCTACAGATGAAACCGCTAAGCCTAATGCTAATGTTTTGAAATTCATGTTTTTATCTCTCGTTTTGGATGTTATTCAGTGTATAGAATTCAGAAATATTTACAGCTCTAAAGATAAAACGTTTTGTTGCAGCGATGAAACGATAAATTTGTAAGTTATTTTTTAAATTTCTATTATTAATCCATACGGTACTGGATAAATCCGGTCTTTTTGGCCACTTTATCATAGAGCATTTGTGCCTGACGATTTGATTCATGCGTGAGCCAGTAAACGCGGTCACAATTACGCTGTTCTGCCACCTGATAAACCTGTTCAATCAACTTGCAAGCGATACCTTGACCTCGATACTGCGAAGGCACAAATAAATCCTGCAAATAAGCATAAGGCCGTAGCGTCCAACTGCTGTCATGCTCGACCACATGTACAATGCCCACCACTTTTTCATCAAGCAATGCAGCAAATCCATACATCGAATCTAGCTCAGTACTGTGTAATTTCGCCCAGGTATTTTCACTGACCTCGTCACAGATCTTCGCATGATAAAAAGCCTGATATTCTTGCCATAAAGGCAGCCATTGGTACTGTGATATTTGCTCTAAAGATTTGATCTGAATCTGGGAATTTATTTTCATGTTTACCAACTTCTTTTGCCTATTTCATCAATATAAGCCGTTTCGATAGGATGCTGAGTTCTATAGCGAGTTACAAGCTTATCTTTATCTCATCTGGTTTTGATAAGCAACTTCCAGACAAAAATCATCTGGCATAAAAAAAGCCCCAATCAGGGACTTTTTAGTATTTTAGCTTTACAGTTTTTCAACCAGAATACGATCAACCTGTTTTAGGCCAGTCGTCTTTTCATGGTTTTTACGGCGGACTTTGATGACTTTTTCTTCCGCGAGTTCTTGCAGCATTAACTCAACCGCCATCATGGCCTCAAGAGGTAGATCCTGCCCGATCCATTTCTGTTCGCCTGCATCCATCAGAGTAATTTCTTCGCTAATTTGCTCGTACAAGCTCATGTTCATCTCACTTTTTGCATTCAATTATCAAGAGAACTCTTCAACTCTTGTCACATGAAAACAGAGCTAAAAAGACCAAAAAACAAAAAGACGCCCCAAAACTGGGACGCCATTTTAAACTTTTAAAGGGCTGATTAAGCAGTAATTTCTTTTACTGCTGCAACAACGGCTTCAGTGGTAATACCAAAGTGCTGGAACAAGTCTTTTGCAGGTGCAGATTCACCATAAGTACTCATACCAATCACGCGACCATCTAGACCAACGAATTTCCACCAATAATCTACATGCGCTGCTTCAACCGCAACACGCGCACGAATATTGGATGGAAGAACCGCTTCACGGTACGCTGCATCTTGCTTCATGAATTCTTCAGCACATGGCATAGACACGACACGCACGCCCTCAAGCTGTGCATAAGCTTCCATTGCCAAAGCAACCTCTGAACCTGTTGCAATAATAATCGCTTTTAATTCGCCTTTTTCTTCAGCCAATACATAACCACCTTTCGCAGCGTTCTCAATTTGTGTTTGAGTACGAGTTTGGAAAGCTAAGTTTTGACGAGAGAAGATTAACGCTGTCGGACCCTCAGAACGAGTCAATGCAGACTTCCAAGAAATTGCAGCTTCAACGGTGTCACATGGACGCCAGGTATTCAGGTTTGGTGTACCACGTAAAGATGCAATTTGCTCGATTGGCTGATGCGTAGGACCATCTTCACCTAGACCAATAGAGTCATGTGTGTACACATGAATCACACGTTGCTTCATCAAGGCAGACATACGTACTGCATTACGTGCATATTCCATAAACATCAGGAATGTAGCCACATAAGGAATGAAACCGCCATGCAGCGCAACACCATTGGCGATTGCAGTCATACCGAATTCACGCACGCCATAATGTACGTAGTTACCCGCTGCATTGTCTTGTACACCTTGCGCACCTTTCCACAGCGTCAGGTTAGAACCAGCCAAGTCCGCAGAACCGCCTAGAACTTCTGGCAATAATGGAACCAGTGCTTGCAATGCATTTTGGCTTGCTTTACGTGTCGCGATGGTTTCAGCTTTAGCATTCACTTCAGCGATATAAGCATCTGCTTTTGCAACGAAGTCCGCTGGCAAATCACCTGACATACGGCGTTTTAGCTCTGCCGCTTCAGTCGGATATTTTGCAGCATAGGCAGCAAATGTTTCATTCCACGCTGCTTCAGTTTTAGCGCCCTTGTCTTTGGCATCCCAAGCTGCATACACATCTTCAGGAATAACAAATGCTTCGTCAGTCCAGCCTAATGCTGCACGCGTCAAGACAATTTCATCATGCCCGAGTGGCGCACCATGGCTGTCTTCTTTACCTTGCTTGTTTGGTGAACCCAAACCAATCACTGTTTTACAAATAATGATGGTTGGCTTAGCAGTTTCAGCTTTAGCTGCTAAAGTTGCAGCACGAAGTGCTTCGCTATCATGACCATCTACTTTAAGTACTTGCCAGCCGTAAGCCAAGAAGCGTTGTTCGGTATCGTCAGAGAACCAGCCTTCAACTTCACCATCAATCGAGATACCATTGTCGTCATAATAAGCAATTAACTTACCAAGACCTAAGGTACCTGCCAATGAACACACTTCATGTGAAATACCTTCCATCAGGCAGCCATCGCCCAGGAAGCAGTAAGTAAAGTGATCCACAACCTGAAGGTCATCTTTATTAAATTGTGCGGCTAAGGTTTTTTCAGCCAGCGCAAAACCAACAGCATTGGCGATCCCTTGACCTAGAGGACCAGTCGTCGTTTCAATCCCGGGTGCATAACCCAATTCCGGGTGACCAGGTGTTTTAGAATGAAGTTGACGGAATGCTTTTAGATCTTCAATCGAAAGATCGTAGCCCGTTAAATGAAGCAGTGCATATTGAAGCATAGAGCCATGGCCATTTGACAATACAAAACGGTCACGGTTAGCCCAATTCGGGTTGGTCGGGTTGTGGTTCAGGAATTCACGCCAAACCACATCAGCGATATCTGCCATCCCCATTGGAGCACCTGGATGTCCTGAGTTTGCTTTTTGCACAGCATCCATTGCCAATACACGAATTGCGTTTGCAATACGACGTTCATTAAGCGGGGTTGTCATAAATCAGAGTCCAAAATATTCAGAAATAGGAAATGATGAAAAGACTTTCAAAACTATGGTCTATTGTCTTAAAAAAACAGCGAGGGGTAAAGACTAAGCAACAACATTTATCAGTTTATTAGTCTTGTATTTCCTTATCGGGTAATTATTCCACATTTTTCTCTCTAGTTCTGTTTTCTCTGGTCACTTTTGCGAGGGATTTATTAGACATGATAGTTAGCATATTGTTGTCTGATTGAGCTTTTCAACCCTGCATTTTTTAGAATTGACTGTTATTTCGTTTTTAATCTAAAGTCGGCTCCATCCGTTTAAAGAGAGATGTGTCATATAATTTTCTCGTCGATGATGAAGAGCATTGATGATTCATTCTTATCAATAGATCGATCAACTATGTATTTTTTAGATGAAAAGCTTACATCTATTTAGGCTCAATCATAAGCAGCAAGCGTGCTTAGCGCCCTTGGCAGCTTTTAGGTAAATAGCGCTGATAAATATCGGTCGAGAAGCATTTTCCCGTATAGACATCAAATGCAATTGATTTACCCCGAATCGCTGCATCTAGGCCTTGCTGTCGCAGCTTAAACTCAATTCGGCATGTTGCATTAATCACCACTTTTTCGATATATCGTGTATTCCCCCCAATCTCGCGTCCAGCATCACAATGCTGACCTGAGGCAATGAACTGAGTTCGATATGTGCCAGCCTGCTCAAACACTTCAGCCAGTTGAGCACGTACCACATAGCCCTGATAGCTCATAAACGCCATGGTGGCTAAAATCGCTATCATCGTCAGTACAATCATCACCTCAATTAAGGTAAATGCCTTTTGATACATCATGACTTATCTCCGTACAGCCTTACTTCAAGAAGCCCATACAAAAAGAATCTTGGCCATGCTTAACCGGCCAGTAGTGAAACCTTAGGCCTAATATGCAGAGAAGCCGATGCAACCACAATACAGCTAGTCGAATCATATTGAATCACATGCGAGCGTATTAATGTAATGATCACTTTCCTGAAAATTGCTCAGATTTTAGCTTTATATTTTTCCAATCAGCGATCTTTTAAAATTTATTCGAGAATATAACTGTTTAATTTTGCTACATCTGGGAAAATCCGGATTAATTTGTCGCTCCTTGCCAAATCAGCAATGACGGTTAAATCGACATATCAATTTTTTTAATTCTATTAATCAATTAAAAACACAATAATTTGAAACAATTTCGACCAATTTTGTCGTGTTAAGCTAGTCCTAGAGCGCAACTCGATGTAACATATCGGGTCTTTAAAATTAACTGTGATAGGACTATGCGCGAGTACGCTGTATTTACTTCGGAATCTGTAAGCGAAGGCCATCCAGATAAAATGGCTGACCAAATCAGTGACGCTATTTTGGATGCAATCTTAAAAGAAGACCCTTATGCACGGGTTGCTTGTGAAACGCTTGTAAAAACAGGTGCGGTTGTACTTGCCGGTGAAATCACAACGACGGCCAATATCGATTTTGAAGCGGTAGTACGCCATACCGTGAACGGTATTGGTTATCACCATTCTGATCTGGGTTTTGATGGTTCGACCTGTGCCGTAATCAACATGATTGGCAAACAGTCACCTGAAATTGCTCAGGGTGTAGACCGTCAGAAACCTGAAGATCAAGGTGCCGGCGACCAAGGTTTGATGTTTGGTTATGCCAGCCGTGAAACTGACGTTTTAATGCCTGCGCCAATTACCTATGCACATCGCTTAATGGAAAAACAAGCAGAGCTTCGTCGTAATGGAACTTTGCCTTGGTTACGCCCAGATGCGAAAAGCCAAGTGACCTTTGCTTATGAAAATGGCAAACCTGTTCGTTTAGATGCTGTGGTTTTGTCGACTCAACACGATCCTGAAATTTCACAAGCCAATCTTAAAGAAGCTGTGATTGAAGAAATCGTGAAGAAAATCATTCCTGCCGATATGTTCCATGCAGAGACCAAATTCCACATCAACCCAACGGGTATGTTCGTGATTGGCGGCCCTGTCGGTGACTGTGGTTTGACTGGTCGTAAAATTATCGTAGATACCTACGGTGGTATGGCGCGTCATGGCGGTGGTGCTTTCTCTGGTAAAGATCCATCTAAGGTTGACCGTTCTGCTGCCTATGCAGGGCGTTATGTAGCAAAAAATATCGTTGCGGCTGGTCTTGCAGACAAGTGTGAAATCCAGGTGTCTTATGCGATTGGTGTTGCTGAACCTACTTCAATTTCAATCAACACTTTTAATACTGCAAAAGTATCTGAAGAATTGATTATTGCCTTGGTTCGTGAGCACTTTGACCTACGCCCATATGGCATTACCCGCATGCTGGATCTGATTCAGCCAATGTATAAGCAGACTGCGGCTTATGGTCATTTTGGCCGTGAAGGCTCTGATACGGCCTTTACTTGGGAAAAAACCGACAAAGTGGAAGCGCTTAAAGCCTCTGCTGGTCTCTAATTTTCTCTTTAAAAAGCCCGCACCCTGCGGGCTTTTTTTATGACTGGGATTTTATTGCTTAAAATCATCTTTTTTACACGACTGACAACTTAAATCGCAAGATTAATAATATACCCCGTTCATTTCCATCATCCTTGAATGCTTATTAAATTAGAAATTTTTTAGTTTCTGGATCTGACTCATTTAATACACTTAAAACAACTTATTAAATAAGTCCTGAGCGAGTTAAAGCAGCATAAGTATTGAAAAAAGTTACAGTTAATCAACAAATTTTGATCTATTTTCTAGCATAAACTTTAAGAAATGACTGTTAAATTAGTTGGCAGCTATACAACAACAAGGGATATTACTCGATGAATAAATTAATGATTGCTTTAGGTTTAGTGGCAACTGTTGCCTTGGTCGGCTGTAACAAAGATAAAGCACCTGAAACCGGGGCAACGACAGGTGAGCATTTAGAAAATGCAGCAGATCAAGCCGGTCATGATATGCAAGATGCAAGCCGTGAAGCTGCGGTAGACACTGAAAGAGCCTTGGATAATGCAGCGGAAAATACAGCTCAAGCAGCTGACGAAGCTGCTGCTGCAACGTCTCGAGCAGCAGATGCTACTGCTGAAGCAGCACGAAAAGCCACTGCGGCCACTGCAGCTGCGGTTGAAGAAGGTGCTGGCAATGTTCGAGAAAAAGCTGAAAACTGATTTTAGCTCTCAGTTTAATGCTTAAAAAGCCTGCGATTCAATTTGCAGGCTTTTTTATGTACTTCATTTGAAAATCTAGAAACTCAAAAATGCTCGATACTGATCTATCGGCATAAAACCATACGATTAAATCTGCAATTTATTTAAGCTGCTTAAGTGTAGAGAATTACAGAATAATGAGATGTTCCATTAGATTTATTTTTATAATTCACTCCCACAAATCAGATAAAGTGATAAAACTTATCAACTATAAGAATGACTTAATACTCACTCATTGGCCAAAATGGGCTGCATTTAAGCTGAAATTCAGTAGAATACCAGCCTTTATTTTTAAAATTTAATCTCCCATGTCAGTCATTGCTGCTGCTTCCCAACGGTCGAATATTTCGGTCTGGGTGGCTTTTATTTTACTTGTAATCGGTACAATCGGTGCCTATCAGATCGTTGGCTTAAATCAGGCTCTGTTATTTTTAATCGGTGGTGCGCTAGGCATGACCCTGTACCATGCCTCATTTGGTTTTACCTCGAGTTGGCGCGTCTTTATCAAGGAACGTCGCGGTCGTGGTCTGCGTGCACAAATGATTATGCTCGCTCTAGCAGTATTGTTATTCTTCCCCGCTTTAGGTGCGGGTGAATTGTTTGGCAACCCGGTCACAGGTAACGTCAGTCCTGTTTCCATGTCAGTCATGATTGGTGCCTTTATTTTCGGCATCGGCATGCAGCTCGGTGGCGGTTGTGCATCGGGTACGCTGTATACCGTGGGTGGTGGTAGTGCACGTATGCTGGTAACACTCTTGTTCTTCTGTATCGGCTCTGTGATTGCAACCTCACACTTAGACTGGTGGTTTGCTTTGCCGCATCTGGAACCTATTTCTCTGGTACAGAGTTTAGGGGTGATGCCTGGATTGCTGCTGAGCTTTGTTATTTTTGCACTGATTGCTGCGGCGACTGTTTATTTCGAAAAGAAACGTCATGGTCGTCTGGAAGTAGAACCAAGCAGTGAGCATCAAGGCTGGAAACGCTTTATTCGTGGTCCATGGCCTCTGATTTGGGGCGGGATTATTCTGACCCTGCTCAACTTTGCGACGTTGGCACTTGCAGGTCGTCCTTGGGGCGTGACTTCTGCCCTGGCAGTTTGGGGTGCAAAAGGCGCCACTTTAGTGGGTGTTGATGTAACTGCATGGGATTATTGGCAGAAAGCTGGCAATGCCAAAGCACTTACAGAGTCGTTGTGGTTTGATATTACCTCGATGATGAACTTTGGCATCATGCTCGGTGCTTTGCTGGCAGCCAGTCTGGCAGGTAAGTTTGCCCCGAATTTCAACATTCCGAAACGCTCGCTCATTGCTGCTGTTGTCGGTGGCATCATGCTCGGCTATGGTGCACGCTTGGCCTATGGTTGTAATATTGGTGCGTATTTCAGTGGCATCGCTTCAGGCAGTTTACATGGCTGGTTATGGCTGGTGTTTGCCTTTATCGGTAATGGTATTGGGGTGAAACTTCGTCCAATCTTCTTCCCGGAAGAAAAACCACAAGCTGAAAAAATTACAGGTTGTTAATTATTTAAACTAAAAAGCCCATCTTAATGATAGGCTTTTTTATCTTTAAGATTTAAAGCGCGGCTTTTAAATTACAACCATAACCCATGGTCTGCTGAACCTGACGATAAGTGGTATAGCGATCCAGAATAAAAGTATAGAAGTGATCGGCATTCGAAAAATTGTCTTTTAGATTTTCATTGGCAGCATTCGGCAATTGGATGTCATCGACCAGTTCCAGATTATAATGCCCCAAACGATACATATCGGCAAAATAAGCATTCATCATATCGCAATAGGCAATTTTACTTGGTTTTAATGCCGTACTGCTGACCAAATGACGGTTTAAAGTTTGCAGATTATTCACATCTAAAGGAAACTGGTGTGAGAAAGCAATACTTTCTAGTTTTTTAAATTTCTGAAAATCCTGAGCCAATTGGCTATTGAGTGCATCAAAACGTTGCTGCAATTCCTGCGCTGTCTGAACCTGATATTTGACTGGATCGACGACCGGTTTTTGTGGCTCTTTCGAGCATGCTGTTAATCCAATGAGCAGCGCCAATGACGTTAGCCATACCTTCATATCTATGCACTCAATCTAAATATAAACGCTTATTATGCCTGAAAGATGCCAGATGTACTGTTTAAAGTGTTTTCTCATTCATATAACGCCAGTAGCGTTTCGGCACATATTGAATATGCAGTTTCATATTGTTACGTGTCTGAATATTCACACTATTAAAATAATCTTTCCAGAGCTGATCATACAGCCATTCATCATCATCCAGTTCGATACTGAATGACTGACTGTGCCCAATCTGGATTTGTGAATCAATTGCTTCAGCATTCATCTCGACCTGATGTACCTGCTCTAAATCATAATAAATCCCATAATTGCGCAGCTCATCATAAATCAGCCAGGATTGATCCTGATAGCGCTCCTGAAAATGTCGGGAAATAATCGGTAGAACATTAAAGTCTGGCTTAACCAGACTCAGGAATAGTCCATCCTTGGCCTTTTTAAAGCGTACAAAAGCCTCCATACGGTGCTTTTCCCGTCCGACTTGCTTGGCCCATTGCGACATACCGATAACCGCATGATGACCATAATCTTTATCGACAGGTCGCTGGTTTTTAAATACATAAACCGCGAAATCAAATAGAATCTGAAACGCTGCTTCTTGTTCCGACAGAAAAGTATAGTAAAAGGCACGCAAGCTGCTGGAGGAGACTTTTTGCTTGAGCCCCTGCCAGACCCGCTGTCCATGCTCATCATTAGAGCTAACATAAATAAATTCATCAAACAGGCCATTTTGTGCTTGTGGATTGGCAGTGATGCGGGCATTCAATTCCTTAAACTCAAAAGCCCGAAATACACAACTGAGCAAGCCGGTCATGCTGCCATCAAAACAGTAACAGGCCATCAGAATGCCAGTCCAAGCTGTGGTGAAAGCTGCTGCTGATATTTAGATTGACCAGACTGTAAAATTTGCTGACGGATCTGATGCGATTGCTGATCTTTCTTAAATTTTGGCGTATCAGCACAGCGGATAAAATGCTGTGCGCGGTTATATGCCACACCCATGCGTTTTAGCTGATCGATATGAATCTGACCAAAACGGCGTGCCTGTACAATTTTTTTGGCCGAACTTACCCCAATACCCGGTACACGCAAAATCATTTTATAGTCGGCATGGTTAATATCAACTGGAAAAGCTTCAGGATGTCGCAAGGCCCAGCTGAGTTTGGGATCAATATCCAGATCCAGATTCGGATGCTGGTCATCGACAATTTCATCGGCAGAAAATTCATAAAAACGCATTAACCAGTCGGATTGATATAGACGGTTTTCTCTTAATAATGGCGGCGCTGAACCGACAACCGGTAAGGCTTTTTCTTCAGGATTAATCGGAATATAGCCGGAAAAATACACCCGTTTCAGCTTAAATTCCTTGTAATGCCGATCGGCCATTAAAATAATGTCTTGGTCAGTTTCACTGTGTGCGCCCACCACCATCTGTGTGGTTTGTCCGGCAGGTACAAATTTTGGCACCGATTTAATCAATTTGCGTTCATCTTTGAGCTGGATCAGTCGATCCCGCACAATCCCCAAATCTTTTTGTACTTCGGCATGGGTTTTTTCAGGAGCAAACTTCTGTAATCCGGCTTCAGTCGGCATTTCCAGATTAATACTCATGCGGTCTACGTATAGTCCGGCTTCGGTAATGATTTCCTGAGATGCACCCGGAATGGTTTTCAAATGAATATAGCCATTAAAGTTTTCTTCTAGTCGCAGTTTTTTCACCACCTGTAGCATCCGCTCCATAGTGTGATCGGCTGATTTAAAAATACCCGAGCTTAAAAACAGACCTTCAATATAATTACGGCGGTAAAAGTTCATGGTCAAATCCACCACTTCCTGCACGGTAAATGCTGCTCGCTTGACGTCATTGGAACGGCGCGAAACACAATAAGAGCAATTAAAAATACAGACATTGGAAAATAGAATTTTCAGCAAGGAAACGCAGCGGCCATCTTCGGTGTAGCTATGACAAATACCATTGCCGGTATTTCCTACCCCTTTGTCTTTATTTTTACGATTGCTTCCACTGGATGAACAGGACACATCATACTTGGCAGCATCGGCTAAAATTTGCAGTTTTTCACGGATACGATCAGACATGAGCTCAGAAAGATTTGACCAAAATGCTATTATAAAGTCTTCAATTGCAGCGCTATAGTTGATCTGTCTGGCTAGCGACATAGCGTGTCGTGAGAAATGTAAATGACAGCTAAGCAAAGTTTAAGTATTTCAAAATAAAATAACCAATATGATTTGCTTAATTTTGAACTCAAGGGCAAAGTAAAAACATAACAAGGAGCAAATCTATGTCTTTATTAGAAAATCTCGGAATTAAACATCCTATTTTCTTGGCGCCGATGGCAGGTGTCTCTACAGCTGAACTTGCAGCTGAAGTGTCCAATCAAGGCGGCTTGGGTTCACTCGGTTTGGGAGCCAGCAGTATCGAGGCAGCACGACAACAGATTTTAAAAACTCAAGAATTGACAGACTGCCCTTTTCAGGTGAATTTTTTCTGTCATGACAGTGTGCCCCTAGATGAAGCTGTCGCGCAGGCATGGATCGCACAGTTTAAAAATAAATTTATTGAATATGGGGCGCAGCCACCCGAGCATTTAAACTGTATTTATCCGAGCTTTAAAGACAATGATGACTTCCTGAATCTGGTGCTGGAAACCAAACCACGGGCGGTCAGTTTTCATTTTGGCATTCCGCATCCGCATCAGATTCAAGCCTTAAAACAGGCAGGAATTTTAACCATGGTTTCTGCGACCAATTTTGCCGAAGCCAAAGCCATCGAAGCTGCCGGAATTGATATTATTATTGCCCAAGGCATTGAAGCCGGCGGTCATCGTGGAATTTTCAGTACCAAATTCGATGCTTCGGTCAAAACCTCTAATCTGGTGAAACTGATCAAACAGCATTGTTCCCTGCCGATTGTAGCGGCAGGCGGGATTATGGACGGCCAACAGGCAAGACAAATGCTGGATTTCGGTGCCGATGCCGTGCAACTTGGCACTGCATTTGTACAGTGCAAATCGTCCAATGCCAACGAGGCTTATCGTAAAGCCCTGCTTTCCAAGCCACTCACTCAAGTCAGTGCCAGTATTTCCGGTCGCCCTGCTCGCGGAATCATCAACCACTGGCATATGGATGTCGACACACCCGATCGTCTGGATGTGCCGGCTTATCCTTATACCTATGATCTGGCCAAGCAATTACATGCTGCTGCAGCCAAACAAGACGATCAGGGTTATGGCGCGTTCTGGGCAGGCTCAAATGTGGCACAAATTCGTGAAATGGAAGCGTCTGATCTGATCAATCAGCTGGTGCTGGAAATGAAACATCTCTAAAATTTATCAGCATAAAAAACCTCTCTAATTAGAGAGGTTTTTTATTCAGTCGGACTTAGCGGGTAAGTCGATGCCAGGCATCTTTGACTGCAAACTTGGCTTCTTCCCAATTTAAGCGGGATTCACCTTTCACCTGTTCCCACTTGGTCCGTAGTTCAGGTTCCGCATGATCAAAATCTGTATCACGATCATACATGGCACGGTTTTCATAACCTACGCGATAAGCGCCGCGATAGTCACGATCATAGTCTAGATCGCTGTAGGTATTCCGCGTTTCATTAAAATACGGGCGATTATGATACTCATCGCGCCAGTAATTATCTTCGGCAATCAACTGGTCGGGATGCTGATAATTATCTGCCTCACTTCGAACTTCTGGATGCTGGTAGTTATCTGCCTGTTTTTGGCGATCTGATGTTGCAATATCATTACCGGCAATGCCACCAACCACACCACCGATAATGCCGCCCACCACTGCACCTGGAGGACCACCGACCAGACCTGCAACGGCCCCTACAGCAGCACCACCTACTGTACCCGCACCGGTCGCGGCCAGATTATCTTTGCCTTCATTCATATCTGGCACATTCGGATTATCTTTTTCAGGAGTATTTAAATCCGGACGTGCATTGGCATCAGTAGGATCTATATTTAAGCCTTCGCTGCGTTCTTGTGGCAATTCCGTTGACGTTTTATGGCTAAATTCTGTGACTGGACGATTGGTATTTGTCATTACAGATCTCCCTTGGTGATGACTACAAACAAGAAGGATCACCTCCTGTTCATATTAGATGAATCTATCATAGAACAAGTTTAAGTAAGCAATGTCCAAGTCCTGTCCGGTTTAAGTCAACAAAATGTTGTGCTGTGTATTTGACCGGCTTAAGTGTAAACAGCGTGCTAAAATCGACGCGCTCAAGATAAAAAAGGTAGTATTTCTACACAAAACATATTTCTTGATTACCTCCTACTAGCCTGCCATCATTTGGTCTCTAATAAATTGACCTGTTCGACCTGAACATCACTCATGGTTGAGCCATGTTCAAGTAAAGTATTAAAATAATCTTCTACTACACGATATTGATCAGCTGTATTTTCTACCTGATACATGCCCTGACGAAACTCGTTGCTTGAACGCAGACCTTTGGTATACCAGGCAATATGTTTCCGGGAAATTCGGCAACCGGAATACTCGCCATAAAACTCATATAGCTCAGCCAAATGTCCCAATAGAACATCCTTAACTTCTGTAATACTCGGCGCATCCAGATGTTGGCCAGTTTTTAAATAATGGGCAATTTCACGAAAAATCCAGGGACGACCTTGTGCTGCACGTCCGATCATGATGGCATCTGCACCGGTATAATCCAGTACGTATTTGGCTTTTTCAGGACTGTCAATATCTCCGTTGGCAATCACGGGAATATTCAACATGTCTTTTACATCTTTAATGAGTGAATAACGGGCGGTATTTAAATACATATCTTCACGGGTACGGCCATGTAAAGCCAGCGCCGCAATTCCGGCATCTTCCGCACGTTTTGCCACCCGCATGATATTTTCATGACCATTTAAATACCCCAGACGGGTTTTTAAAGTCACCGGCACATCGACCGCAGCCACGACGGTATCCAAGATACGGGCAACTAAATCTTCATCCTGTAGCAAGGCTGAACCGGCTAATCGATTACAGACCTTTTTGGCTGGACAGCCCATATTAATATCAACAATTTGTGCACCATTGGCCACCTGATAACGCGCAGCCTCAGCCAGATCTTGTGGATCTGAACCGGCAATCTGGGCTGAGATGGGTGCCAGCTCCCCATCAAAATTGGCACGGTAGAGACTTTTTTTGCTCATACGCAAAGTTTTGTCTGAGGTCATCATTTCACTGACCGCATGACCTGCACCAAAATACTTGCACAAGGTTCTAAACGGACGGTCAGTCACACCTGCCATGGGGGCGACAATCAAATTGTTTGACAGTTGATATGGACCAATATACATATAAATTCATCACTTTTTTGATGGGCATAGTATACTGCATCTGCCTTATTCGCTCATCTTTTCAATTAATTTACCACACCATGAATAAAACTTTTGCTGATTGTTTTTCTGTTAAGTCATTGTCTGTACTTGCACTTTCTCTGGGTCTTGCCGGCTGTGGCAATGGCTCATGGTGGTCAAAAGATGATGAACCGACACTTGAAGTTGAACATATTCGTAAAGCAATTCCGAGTCGGGTAAATCAGCGTGAGTCCTGGGCACAAGATATTTACGACATCACCGAACAGTTGGGTATTCCTCAAACCAAGGAAAATGTCTGCACGATTGTGGCCGTGGTCGATCAGGAATCCAATTTTGTGGCAGACCCTACAGTACCAGGTCTGGGAGAAAAAGCGGTTAAAGAAGTTCAGGATCGTCTTGAAGAAAAATTCAAAGATAAACTCGGACAAGCAATCGGTGGAACAGTTGCGGGATATTTCCAGGAAGTACTCAAGAACCATCCAAGCCCAGAAGATAACTATTTAAGCCAGATGCGCCGGGTAAAAACCGAACGCGAACTGGATGAGTTATATCGTGAAATATTTGACTATATGTCGAAGCATTACCATGTCAGCGCACTGACCGGTGCTGCAAAACTGGTCGGCCAGAACATTGGCGAGAAAATGAATCCGATTACCACTTTGGGTTCAATGCAAGTGCATATTAGTTATGTCAAGGAATATAAACGTCAAGGTGGCAACATCGCAGCCTTACGCTCCGATGTCTATACGCAATATGGCGGCCTATATTACGGGATTCATCGTCTGATGATGTATCCTGCAGATTATGACAAACCGATCTACCGTTTTGCAGACTATAACTCGGGCATGTATTCCAGCCGAAATGCCGCTTTTCAGAGCATGCTCAATGATTTAACTGAAGCTGAACTCGATCTGGATGGCGATTTATTACTCTATAACAAAGATGGCGCGATCCGTTCGCAGAAGAGTCAATCCGAGCGTGAGCTGATCAGTGTATTTGCGAAAAATAATTTTATTATTACCGAACGTCAAATCCGCGCCGATTTAAAGAAAGAAAAAGAGAAAGATTTTGAAGATACCATGACCTATCGTGGGATCAGCAAGCTCTATCAGGAAAAAACAGGCAAAGATCCGATATATGCAATCATGCCGGAAGTGGTCATTTCTGGACCAAAACTGAGTCGTGATTACAATACCAACTGGTTTGCCACCCGTGTCGATGGTCGATATCAAACATGCATGCGCAAAATCAAACACCTAAAACTCTAGCCTTATTTGATTTTGATGGCACCCTGTATACAGACGACAGTTTTACCGGGTTCATTTTCTATGCCTTGAAAAAACGGCATATTTTAAGACGCGGCATTCGTCTCCTGCCCTGGATTCAGGCCTATTATCTGAAGCTGTACCCTGCCCATGCGATGCGTCCAAAATTGTATGGCAACATGTTTAAGGACAGCGATGCAGAAGAAATTTTACAACTGGCGCAGGACTATGCCCAGCAGCTGGTCTTTAAGTTTAATCCAAAACTGTTGCAGCAACTTCGGCAACATCAGCAACTGGGTCATGAGATCGCGCTGGTTTCAGCATCACTGGATTTATACTTGAAACCGGTCTGTACCTATTTAAATATCGATTTACTGTGTAGCGAAGTTGAAATCAAAGCTGGAAAAATAACAGGATTTTATCAGACTCCAGATTGTAGTAATGCGCAGAAGAAACTGAGAATTTTAGAAAAATATCGTCTGGAAGATTATGCTGAAATTTATGCCTATGGTAACAGCGAAGAAGATCAGGAAATGCTGAGTTTGGCACATCAAAGCTATCTGGAAGGACAAGATCAGCAATTGCCAAAAATTAATCTACCATCCGATTCAATGACATATTAGGGCTTTAAAATTTCCGCTTTATTGATACGCCATAATAATCTTTAACAAGCACTTAAATGACAGATGAGTTGTCGCTCAATGATACTTTTAAGGCAGATCTGATGACTGAATCATCCAGACTTTTTTGTTTAAATATAAGCTTCATCCATAAAAAAACCACCTCAAATAAGGTGGTTTTTAGCTTTAAGAAATATTATTTCTTAAACGGAAATGCATATTTCACAATACGTTTGATTACGCTGCCATACTGTTTTACCAGACTGGCATTGTTGTAGTTCAAACCATATTTTTCACACACCGCCTGAACTTTTGGCGCCATTTGGCGGTAACGACGGGCAGGCACATCAGGATACAGATGATGTTCAATCTGGTGACTTAAATGACCCGTCAAGATATGGAATGCTTCAGAACCGGTCAGGTTAGATGAACCACGAATTTGGCGCATATACCAGTGACCACGGCTCTCATTTTGCAGTACCGATTTCGGGAACACCTCTACATCTTTGGTAAAGTGGCCACAGAAAATAATACTGAACGTCCAGATATTACGCAGACCATTGGCCACCATATTACCCGTCAAAACTGGCAAAGCAGCAGGACCTGCAATCAATGGAAAGAACACATAATCTTTAAACAATTGTTTACCGATTTTGTTCTGCATTGGGCGCCATTCTTCTTTGGTCTGCTCTTTGCTTTTGCGACCTTTGAAATATTTACCCAATTCAAGGTTCTGAATGGCCACGCCCCACTGGAACAGCAAACAGAATGGCACCGCATAAATCGGTTGTAATAAATAACCCGGTTTCCAGCGCTGTTCTGGGAACAGACGCAATAGACCATAACCGATATCATCATCCATACCTTTGATATTGGTATAAGTATGATGTTTAAAGTTATGGGTTTGACGCCAGTTATCCGAAGTACCTACGATATCCCATTCATAGGTCTGGCCATTCATTTTAGGATCATTCATCCAGTCATACTGACCATGCATGACATTGTGACCCAGTTCCATGTTTTCCATGATTTTGGCAAAGCCTAATAGACCTGTGCCTAGCAACCATGCTGGTGGGAACCAGCCTGCAAACAATAGCGCACGACCGGCAATTGATGAATAACGGATGGTTGAATAGACACGACGGATATATTTCGCGTCTTTTTCACCTAAATCATCCAGCACTTCTTGCTTGATCGCATCAAGTTCACGTGCAAGTTCATCGAGTTCTACTTGTGATAATTCACGGTTTTTAGGATTTTTAAAATATTGAAATTTTACTGGCATATTCATAGGATAAAACTCGCTTATAGGTCGATGACTAGATCAGTCTGCGCTGAGTTAACACAAATTTTGAGCAGATTACCTGGCTCAGTATTTCGTGCGCCGTTTACCAAATTCTTGGTCGAACCTTCCACTTTATTGCAGGCGCATTTATTACAAATGCCCATACGGCAACCATGTGTCGGTTTGATATTTTGTTGTTCCAGACTCACCAAAATGGACTGGCCTTTTGGAATACTGACAATTTTTTTCGACTGGGTCAGGGTGACATTAATAAAGCCGATATCGGATTGATCCGCCAGACTCATGCTAAAGGCTTCACCCTTAAACTCTTTGGCTGAAGCAAACAGCTGCTCTGCAGTCGATACAAAACCTGACGGGCCGCAGCAATAGACCGTGCTATTTTCCAGATTTTGCAAATCTGTCAGATAAGTTTCATTCAGACGAGCTGCCGCAGCTTGTTCTTGCGTGGCATAAACATGAAATGAGAAATTTGTATGTTTCTGAGCAAGTTCTTCGAAACGTGCTTTAAATGCTGCATCTTGATGTTTTTTAACCCAGTACCACAAGCTCACTGGTGTTGATAATTCACCCTTTTTGCTCAGGCTTTCCAGCATGCTCAGCATTGGGGTAATCCCGCTGCCTGCTGCAAGCAAGATCAGTGGACTCTCCTGCTGAGGCACAGTCATATCGCCATAAGGCTGACCAAATTCGATGACATCACCCACTTGCGCCTGCTCTGCAAACCAGGTGCTGACTTTACCGGCATGGACTTTTTTCACGGTCAATAACACATGCTGGGCATCTACATGGGTCAAACTATAGCTACGTTCATAACGGATGCCCTTCACCACCACATAGACCGGATGGTGTTGCCCCGCTTTACCAAACTTAAATAAACGATTCACTTGAATTTTCAGACTCAGCATATCCTGTGCAGCATTTTCCTTGTGCACAATCTTGCCCAATGGCTGATTCAACGACCATATCGGATTGAGTTTCTGAATCCAGAAATTAATCGCATGCTGATCGACGACACTGTCAGACAGTGCATTCAACGGCATTTTAAGTTTTTGGAGTACATGCATCGTTATCGACATCATCTTGAGGTTTTGAATTATTATACACATGTATATATATTTGTATATACATGTGTATTGTTTCCATTCATTTCACAAGCCTGTCGTGCTCGGTTATAATCAAACGATTCATGCATGAACCTATTGATGAACGAGCCTTCAATGAAAATAAGCAGTGACGCATCTCTACTACAATCGAAAAGCATTGATGAGCCGATTATCGTACGGAGTGTCGGTCGCAAGGCCACCATTACCAAAGAAGAACTGTTTCAGGCAGCATTAAACCTGATTGGTCCACAAAAAAGTATTGCATCGTTGAGCCTGCGCGAAGTCGCACGTGAGGCCGGTATTGCGCCAAACAGTTTCTATCGTCATTTTAAAGATATTGATGAGCTGGCCATTGAGCTGATTGATCGTGCCGGGATTGTATTACGTCAGATTCTGCATGAAGCACGCTTAAAAGCCTCCCGACAAAGCAGTATTATTCGTAGTTCGGTCGAAATTTTTATTGCTCAGCTGGATGCAGATGAAGGCAATTTAAGCCTGTTATTGCGTGAAGGTTATACCGGTTCAAAATCGTATAAACAGGCTGTAGAACGCCAGTTAAATTATTTTCAGCAGGAATTGCAGGATGATTTGATTCGTCTGGAACGCCTGAATAATAGAAAGTTATTACATGCCGATATTGCCGCCAAAGCCATTACTCAACTGGTGTTTAACATGGGGGCCAATGTCATTGACATGCCGGCTGAAGACCGCCAGGAAATTGCCGAACAGACCATGCTCATGATTCGGATGATTCTGGAAGGCGCTCGCCATCTGGAAGATTCGCAGCTGCGTTAATTTTCCAATTTGCGTAAAATGATATAAAAAGAGACGTACTAGACGGATTACTGTCCCAAAGTTAAAGTGATTAGCTTTAAGTTACGCGCGTGTGGCAGGGATGCCACACACTACCTATCACGACAGGACGTCGTGTATGGGTAATAAGAGACTTTTGCCTACTTTGGGGCTTTCCAAAGTAGGGTTGCGCCTGCACAAATCCATTTAAACTTTTAAAGGAAAGATGAGGCTGCGCAATATCCAAGTATAAATATCAGATATTTAAAAACACTATCGAATTGCTTTTATTACTCCATACAATTCAAACTATAGCCTAGTTAAAATTGTGCAACAGTAGTGGTACCAGTCGTCTCTTTTTTATGACGATTACAACAATACAAGTTGAGCTTTGACCGCCTTTGCAGTCGCTTCCGGATACTCAAGCGGAAACATATGTCCGCCTTCGACCACTGAATAATTGATCCGATAAATCTTGTGCATGCCTTGAGGCAAACCCTGCTGATAAAACTGGCTCTGCTCTGCAGTCATCAGATGAATCGGCACTTCAGGTGGTCGTCTTGGCGTACGCCACCACCATGCCGGTACAGTCCGGAAAATCTCCGCTTCTACCTGTTTTGGAATGCTCAAAGTCACCCCACCGCGTTCAGGTTCTGGCTGAATGCCACTCTCGATATAATCAGCAAAACATTGCTCATCAAAATTGCTAAATAAGCGGTTTGATCTGAGTGCATCAACTGCGGCCTGTTTCGATGGCCAGTGATCCTTGCGTTTTAGCGTAATTCCTGCAGGTGTATAGCGATCGATACTTTTCAGATTCAGCTTTTTAACCAGTTCAAACATGGCGCTGTTTTTTCCAATAATAAATGGCGGATCCATAATTAACAGTTTGGAAAACAGTTCCGGACGTCGATACGCTGCCATCAAAGTCACCAGACCACCAAAGGAATGTCCGAGACCCACCACCTGCTGCTGAGGAAATTGCTGCTCGATATCTGTAATGACTTCATCGACCAGATAGCGCCAGTCTGGCGTAATCGGATATTGCGACTTCATGCCAATCAAGGGAATCGCTTTGACCTCATATTCTGGCTGGAAACAGTCCAGAAATTTCTGATAGGTTGCCGCAGGGATGCCATTGGCATGGGTAAAATGTAGGGCTTGTTTCATTATTTTCCAAACGCAGCGCGTATTCATCCTGAAATCATCGGATGAGCTTACTGATCTGAAAAGTCATGTGATAGTGCCAAAACGCTCAAAGCATGACCTTGAAGTCAGCTCTTCTTATTTTATTAAACGAATTTAAGATTTATTTCTGCGATACCGTCAAATGCTGCATGGCTAGAAAAGTCGCGCCGCAACTGGTCTTATCCCCTGCGATAAGCATTGCCCGTCCTTTGACAGTAATAGATAAATCGCTGGAGATTGCGGTGACCATGGTCTGGCATTTGGGACAATAATGCGTCATGCCATTTAAATGTACGGCGATGCCATTCATAATCAAAGACGGCTCACTTCCCACCACAATACCACCGTGAGTGGTTTTAGCACCGAGACCAATAAAGGCTTTGGACATACTTTTTAGTTCTTGTTATTCAGTAGGCTGATTTTAAACACAAGAAAAATGACAGGCCAGTATTCCCCGACCAAAACAATATAAAAGCCGAATTTCGGCCATAAAAAAAAGCAGCCCGAAAGCTGCATTTTTTAATTGCTTAAAACTTAAGGCTTGACGACTACCATCACCTGGATTGCTTCCGGGGTCACAGATAAACCATCCAGTAGGCTGAGACCTTCTTTCTGCAACTTCTGTAAACGTGAAATTTCATCTTCACGGATACTTGGATTAAACTGTTTCAGATAGGTCAGACGGTCAATTTCATATTGCCATTTATTGCCATACACTTCTTTGGCTTGCTGCTTGAAGTTTGGCAATGCACTACGTGCCAGTTCAAGTGCTTGCTGATAACGTGCCTCAATCACATCACGACGTGCTTTCACTACTTGGCGGCAGCTGTTGCCATCTAAATGATGCAGATACGGTTTTAAAATTTCAGGCGCAATTTTTTGTGAAAGATCCTGACCTTTCTCGCTTAATAACACACGAACCAATTGTTGCGGCAGGCTTGATGGCAAGTTCAATGCTTTCGGTGCAACCACATCGACCTTGAACCAGACTTCCAGCAATACCGAACCTTGTGGCAGTGCCGCAGATTTTAATACCGCAACGTTGGTGCTACCAAAGCCTTGAGTATTGATCATTTCCATCACACTTTCAGTGAATGGATGTTCCAGGGTCAGGTATTGCGCATCTTCGCGGATTTGTGCCTGATCACGATAGAAAGTGGCAGTGATGCCTTCTTCATCCAGTGTCAAACCTTGAACCTGCATTTGATCTGTCGGCTTGATGATCACGGTACCGTTACTTTGCTCGTCAAAGTCAATATTCGTGGACGCCATAAAGCGTTTCATGAAGATCGGCAAAGTAGTATTGTCATCATAGTCTTCAAGCGCGTTGACAATTTCCTGTGCCACCACCGGACGGCAAGAGTTGTACTCTAGCAAACGGTCACGACCTTCCTGCAATTCAGCTTCCAGCGCTTCACGTTGTACGCTGACTTCTTCCAGCAGGTCTTCAAACGCTTGACCTTTGTCTGCCAATAGACAGTCTTTCAAGCGAACAATAAAGTTTTCTTGCAAGGTTTGTGCGGTTGGGGAAATATTGCCGAAAATATTCAAGGCTTCGTTATACCAGCGGAACATACGGTCTTGCGCAGTTCCCACCAGATAAGGCACATGAATCTGAATCCGGTTTTCCTGACCGATACGATCCAGACGGCCAATACGCTGTTCTAAAACGTCCGGGTTGGCAGGAAGATCGAACAGAATTAAATCAGATGCAAACTGGAAGTTACGTCCTTCTGAACCAATTTCCGAACAAAGTAAAATCTGTGCACCATAAGAATCTTCAGCAAAATAAGCGGCAGCCTGATCACGCTCTAACAAGCTCATGCCTTCATGGAACATCGCGGTACGAATACCGGCATGTAAGCGAAGTACATTTTCCAGCGCTTCAACCACTGGCCCGCTACGCGCAATCAGTAAAACTTTCTTGTGTTTTAAATCGGTACGCAAACGCTCCATCAACCACATCACACGTGGATCGGCTTCCATCCACGAGCCATCGAGCTGAGCTTCTTCAGGCCACATTTGCTCACGTAATTTACCATCT
Source organism: Acinetobacter sp. YH18001 (assembly GCF_013416975.1). NCBI lineage: Bacteria > Pseudomonadati > Pseudomonadota > Gammaproteobacteria > Moraxellales > Moraxellaceae > Acinetobacter > Acinetobacter sp. YH18001. The sequence continues at coordinate 22,878 of NZ_VPEU01000037.1, forward strand.
TTCGACCAGTGTTCTGGTGCTGGCAATGGCGCTGGCTGACAGTCACGACCCGGGAAGCCTTGAATCGCTTCACGCGTGTTACGAAACAGGATACGACCTGTACCATGACGGTCTAAAAGTTCGTGAATGGCACGGAAACGCTGTTCAGGATGGTCTTCAATCGGATGACCTAACAAGCCCTCAATCGCAGTTAAATGTTCTGCTTCTAGCGGCATGTCTGACATCAGCACTTCTGCGATTTTAGCCGTATGCTGATATTGCGCTTCTTCATCAAGGAAACGATCCAGCGAGTTAAAACGCTGCGGATCAAGCAAACGCAGGCGTGCAAAGTGACTTTCCACACCGAGCTGTTCAGGTGTTGCTGTCAACAACAACACGCCCGGCGTATGTTCAGCCAGCTCTTCGACCAGATCATAACGGTCATTACCGCCATCTTCTTCGCTCCACATCAAATGATGCGCTTCATCGACCACCAGCAAGTCGAAACCTGCTTCAAGTGCCTGTTCACGAAGATCTTCATGGTCGACCATCAAATCGACAGAGGCAATAATTTTTTGTTCAGTCAGGAACGGATTTTGTTCAGGATCATGTTCTTTGATGGATGCCGTACGGGTCAAGTCAAACAGCGAGAACTCAAGATTGAAACGACGGCGCATCTCGATCATCCACTGATATTGCAGTGAATCCGGTACTAAAATCAGAATACGTTCAGAGCGGCCAGTTTTTAGCTGTTGATGAATGATCAGACCAGCTTCAATGGTTTTGCCCAGACCGACTTCATCGGCCAGTAATACACGCGGTGCAAAACGCTGACCGACTTCATGTGCAATATACAGCTGATGCGGAATCAGGCCGACACGTGAACCTACTAAACCACGCAGTGGACTGCTTTGCATATTGGCCTGCATCAGCAGCGCTTCAATACGCAGGTCATACCATTCTTTATAATCGACCTGACTGGCCAATAAACGGTCTAGAGGCTTGGACAACTGGATGGTGGCACCAATGCGGGTTTCATTCAGCGATTTACGTTCTTCAGTCCCATCTTCCAGGGTACGAATGACGTGATAACGCACCACGCCATTGCGGTCTTCCACGGATTCTACAATCCATTTGGTCCCTTCCTGATCATGTAATTCATCTTTCACATTAAATATGATACGAGATAAGGGTGCATTGCTACGTGCATAGACGCGAGTTTCATCGCTTTTCGGGAATAAAATGCTAACCGACCGCTCATCAACATCAATAAGAACGCCTAAACCGAGTTCTGTTTCAGTATCTGATAACCAACGTTGACCAATAGCAAATTGCTGCAATTTTTCCACCTTTATCTTAAGTACAAGATTATGAATATTAGGCTCAATCACGAAACGTCATTGGAGCAAAATTTCACACCTTCAAGCAATGTATTTTGACATAAAGCCCACTAAAAAGTGAGCATAATTCACGCCGATTCAAGAAGTATTTTCTAGAACGGCGCCGGACAATAAAATTCGACCAGCTGATCTGTTTGAGGATGATAAAAACTCAAACGTTCAGCATGTAAATGTAGACGCGAGCTGAGCTGTTGCTGTTCGGCTGTGGCATATAAGGTATCGCCGATAATCGGATGTCCCAGATATTGCATATGCACACGCAACTGATGCGAACGACCGGTAATTGGCGTAAGTTTCACCCGAGTCACGGCTTGTCCCTGAATATTAAAGTGTTCGATCGCCTGCCAATGCGTGATGGCCGGCTTGTTATGTGCGGGATCTGCGATATGTAAGGGCGGACGGCTTGGGTCATATACCACTGGCACCTCAATGCTACCTTCACCTTCGAGTGTACCGGCAACCACGGCCTGATAGGTTTTGTCGGTCTGGCGTTCCTGAAACTGGCGGGAAATGTTTTTTTGTCCCCATTTTGTTAGACCAAACACGAGAATGCCGGAAGTATCGCGATCCAGTCGATGGATCAGTAAGGTTTTTGGTTCTATTTTTAATAATCGGTTAATCAGGCAATCTTGTAAATCTTCTGTTTTCCCGGGAACTGTGAGTAAACCTGCAGGTTTGTGGATGACCATAAAATCGTCATCACAATGTATCAGATGTTCGGTTAGAAAATTACTCAAAGTTCAATCCCAGGCTGATCGCGAAAAACAAGGCGGCCATGATAGAAAGCTTCGCCCATAATTACAATGCGCTTTTATGTAAATGCTGATGAAATTTCCGATTTAGGTCATAAAAATGCTCAATCGCAGCGTATCAACCTGAGGATTGTAAAATGAAGCCTGCCAATTCATGCAAAGATGCATGCTGTCGTACATCTTCATAACGAATATTGGCACCATGTGCACGCCATACACCGACCAAACTCACCACGGCTACAGAGTCCAATCCATAATTTCTTAAATCGACATAGGAATCAATCTCCAGAGCATCTATGTCTAGCTGTTCTGCCACAGCCAACATAATACCTTTGGTTGATAAGATATAGTCTGAGGGCGCACTTAAATCCCACAACCGTGTCAGACTATAAGTATTTAAGTGATGCACACCTTGACTGGAAATATTTTCGATCCACTGAATATGCTGTTCCTGATTGGCCAATAAGATTGCGTCATCGACCACACCTATTTGATCTGTCACACTCATCAAATGCGGTAAGATTTGCTTGAGCATCGGTGTGACCTGCCCTGTAAAAATCAGTTGTGGATGCGTGGAGGCATATTCACCAAGCTGTTGCATACCCTGCATCAGGTCATCACCATATAAATCGACAATGGGAATATCCAGTGCTTTGGCTTTATTGGTCAATTGAATCAAATTCGCCATGAGTCCACTTTCTTGTATGCCCTGTTGCATACGCAAGTTTTGTAATCCGACTAAGACCAAAACCGATTGGTTCGATGCAAGCTGCCATTTGGCTTGAGATGGGGCAAGTTGGATTTTTTTGGGTATTGGGTACAGCATGGGAGACTCTTATAAATACAAAATAACGTAATGATTCATGCTATGTGAGTTTAGCATCTATTTGAAAAACACTCTGATTGTACGAACATTTATTCTTATAGTTTTGTATAAGCACCATTATGTTAAATGGGCGTTAAAGTGGTTAAGTTAAAATACGAAAAATCATAAAAGTGAATAGATACTAATTTACGTCTTTAATAAGTGTGTAGAAAGAATTTGATAAATCACAGTTAAACTTCTGAATTAATGCGGAAATATAATAGTCTGAATCATCAGCTTCAAAATAAATAGTTTTATACTTTTTAAGTAATGTCTTAAACTCATGTTGAAAGAAAGCTAAATAGTAGTTCATACGATCTTCATACATCCCTCCTATATATGCGATTTCTATTAAATTATCATCTGAGTTACCAATAAGGACGTAAGCACAGAGATCGTAATAACTATTTAAGAGTATTCTTGATTGTTCTAAGTTTATATTTTCTAAATTTTCGAACAATTGATCAGGAGGAATTTCTTGAGCTAAACGATTAACACTTTCATGATATCGACTATAGTTAAAGTGGAATAATTTCTTAAACTCTATCCATTCATCTACAGACATGTGATTTAAGCTTTTGGTTCTTATTGTTTTTGGATCAGTAATAATTTCATTTAATCTAGTTAACTCAATCAAGTAAGAAGTTCTGGCAATATAAAAACCATGTAATTCGAGTAGCTCATGTAGGTGAGTATCCCTAGAA
>NZ_VPEU01000038.1:0-26621 GCF_013416975.1 Acinetobacter sp. YH18001
AACCAGCTGCAAGATCAACAGCTGCAACAGGCACAACAACAACTGAATCAGCTTAAAGATGATTTAAAAGCAACCCAGATTCAACAATCCAAAATCAAGATGCTCCTTGAGCAAAAACAACAGCGTTCAATCTTAATGGCTTTATACTTATCGCCATTTTCTACCACATTAAATTTCACACGTTCATTGCGCTTTGGCTCGCCTTCTGCCGCAGGAAAGTCTGAAATATGGAAGAACACATCTCCCTCAGCTGAACCAATAAAACCAAAACCTTTTGCAGGGTCGTACTGTTTGATTTTGCCCTGATATAATTCATCTTTCATGCTGTTGTCCTATGCTGAAAATGCCCGATCTACATTATATAAAAAAGAGGCTGTAGTAGCCCCTTTTTTCGTCCTGTTCAAAAATCAGTCTTTCTGAACTGAACCAAAGATTTTATCGCCAGCATCACCAAGACCCGGAACGATATAACCATTTTCATTTAAACCGCTGTCGATTGATGCAGTGAACATGATCACATCAGGATGTGCAGCCTCTACACGCTTAATACCTTCCGGTGCGGCAACCAGAACCATAACACGAATGTCTTTACAGCCACTGGCTTTGAGCACATCAATTGCAGCTACAAGAGAAGAACCTGTCGCCAACATCGGATCAATGATCATCGCGATACGGTTTTGTACGTCTGGAACCAGTTTTTTATAATAAGTACGGGCTTCCAGGGTTTCTTCATCACGCTCTAAACCGAGTACAGATACTTTTGCACTTGGAATCAGGTTTAAGAAACCATCCAGCATGCCAATACCGGCACGTAGAATCGGCACAACCGTGATTTTTTTACCGGCAATACGGTCAACTGTGACAGCACCATTCCAGCCATCAATATCATGTTCAACCATTGGCAGGTCTTTAGTCGCTTCATAAGTCAGAAGCATGGTCACTTCTTGAGCTAACTCGCGGAAGTTTTTGGTACTGATATCTGCACGACGGAGTAAACCGAGCTTATGTCGGATGAGCGGATGACGGATTTCATGAATTGCCACAGGAGAACACCTAAAAGGTTAAAGATAAATTTCCGCTATTATAAAGGCTTTTATTGATTTGTATAAATAAAAAAGCCCCCAATCATGGAGGCTTTTTTGTAATAACGTCAATCTTCACAGATATTAGTTAAAACCACTTTGAACCAAAGTGAAAATGAATTGCTGTAATTCAGGTGATATTGCGAAGAACGCATATTTAGAAATCGCAATCACTGGATCTGGATAAACACCAATCACAAGTACCGCAAGTGCAGCAAGTAATACCATGATACCACCGACTTTTTGCCCCCAATGATTCACCGCATCTAGACGTGGTGTTTCAGGTGGTGTCATGTACAGCACGACCATCACGCGCAGGTAGTAGTACAAACCAATACCTGAACCCAGGATCACCATTGCAGTCAGGAACCAAGCCTCGCCTGCAACTGCAGTTTTAATCACCAGGAACTTACCGATAAAGCCGGCAGTTAAAGGAATACCTGCAAGAGACAGCATCATTACGGTTAATACAGCAGTCAGGACTGGACGGCGCCAGAACAGACCACGGTATTCAGCCAGACTACCCGCTTCATCCGTATTGTTATACGGACTCGACATCAGCGTCACAACACCGAAAGCACCAATCGTGGTTAATACATAAGTAATCACATACACGTTTACACTTTCAAAAGTCGCAAAACCTTGAACCTGTAAGAAATCGGTATTACGTGAACTGACGATGGCAACCAGCAAATAACCAAAGTGCGCAATTGAAGAGTATGCCAGAATACGTTTCAGGTTCACTTGGCGAACAGCCAGCAAGTTACCTGCAAGAATCGACAATACTGCAATAATCGAAATGATCGTTACGAAGCTGTCTGCCAGGATTAAACCTGAAGACAAAACATAACGAACAAACAGACCAATCATCGCCACTTTTGCCACAGTCGCAAGGAAAGTCGCGATTGGTGCTGGTGCACCTGCGTAGACGTCTGGTGTCCATTTGTGGAATGGTGCCAGCGATAATTTAAATGCCACAGCAAATACAATTAAGGCCAGACCAATTATCACAGCTGGCTGACTGAATACAGTAAACAGTTTGCCCGGTTCAGCAACGAAACTTAAAGTACCTGTGTAGGCATAAATATAGGCCATACCCATCAGCAGCATTGCAGACGCAGTTGCTGAAAGCACCAGATATTTCACACCTGCTTCAAGCGATTGAGAACGTTGATGTGTATATGCCAACAGGCCGTATACAGGAATCGACATCAACTCAAGGCTAATAAAGAATGATGCATAGTGCGAGCTTGCCACCATTAACATTGCACCCGCGACGGATATCAACATCAAGATATACAGCTCTTCACGGTTATCTTTATAAGTTTCGATATACGCGTGTGACAAGGTACTACAGGCAAGTGCAGCAATCAGAATCACAAACTGGTACAACATCGTAAATGGATCTACGATGAACAGATTCATCACATTGGCAGGTGCAAATGTGCCTGCCAACAGAACGAAAATGATATAGAACGCTGCTAAGTTCAGACCAACAACAGTCGTCGTCGCAACAAGATTATGGTTACGCTTGATTGCCGTCAGCAACATCACGACGATCGCAGTTAACGACACGATCATCACAGGTGCGAGCGGCATAAGCTCAGAAAAAGACATTGTGAAGTTCATGGCTTATTGGATCTCCACATTTTCAAGTTGAGTCGTTACCTGATCAGCAACTTCAACCACTTCTTGAACTGGAATGTAGCTATTCGCTAACCACGCCATGCTTGAGTTAGACACATCAAGGAAGCTTTGTGGGTATAGACCAAGCCAAAGTAGACCAAACGCACAGATCAACAATAACGCGATTTCACGTACATTCAGATCTTTTAACGGATGTGTATAGTGCTGTTTTTGCGCTTCGTTTGGCACACCAAACAGGGCTTTGTGAATCAGGATTAGACCGTACAGACCTGCAAAGACCAGACTGATTGCCGCAAGAATAGTGAACGCCGGGAATTGTGCATAAGCACCCATCAAGATCAGGAACTCACCAATGAAGTTACCCAGACCTGGAATACCGACAAGCGCCGCAACAAAGAACATCAGGAAGAATGCAAGATACGGGAACTGACCACGCATCCCCCCCATCAAACGCATGTCACGCGTATGCACACGCTCATATACCTGACCACACATAATGAACAGTGCAGCAGAGGAAATACCATGTGCCAACATCATGATCATCAGACCCTGGAAGGTCAGGATGTTACCTGCGTAAATCGCAAGTAAAACAAAGCCCATGTGGGAAATAGATGTATACGCCAGTAAGCGTTTCATGTCGGTTTGCTGGAAAGCACACCAAGCACCGTAGAAGATACCGATTAAACCCAGAATGATCGCGATATCTGCAAACTGAGCCGAAGCTGCCGGGAAGAACGGAATCACGAAACGCAATAAACCGTACGCCGCAGTTTTAATCAAGATACCTGCAAGGTCAACAGAACCCGCTGTTGGTGCTTGCGCATGCGCATCTGGTAACCAGCCGTGTAATGGGAAAACTGGAAGTTTTACCGCAAAACCGATGAATAAACAGATCATGAATGCATAAGCAAGCGCTGGAACCTGAGCGTCAAGCGTATTCGCCACACCTAATAAATAGTTGTAGTCGAAACGGATTTCGCCAGTCATGGTATAGCCTACAGTCACCAGACCCAGGATACCAATCAGCATCACCAAACCGGCAACCTGCGTGTAAATGAAGAACTTGTTTGCTGCATAAACACGTGACTTGCCTTCTGCCCCTTTATGACCCCAAAGGGCAATCAGGAAGTAGATCGGCACCAGCATCATCTCCCAGAAGAAGAAGAACAGGAACAGGTCAATCGCCAGGAATACACCGATCACACCACCCAAAGACCATAAAAGGTTCAAGTGGAAGAAACCAACGTTCTTTTGAATCTCACCCCATGAACAGCCGACTGCCAGCACACCCAGGAGTGCAGTCAAACCAACCATAAGAAGTGATAAACCATCCACGGCTAAGTGAATGTTAATGCCAAGGGTCTGAATCCAAGGCAGTTTGAATTCGGCAGCCCACGAAGGTGTCGCAGCGCCTAATTCATAGTTATAGGTACCAGTTTGCCAAAGGACGATGGTCAGAACCAAAGTCACCAGCATACCGATTAGCGCGATATAACGCGGCAAGTGTTGGTCGAGTTTATCGACCAACCAGCATATGAAACCTGCAATGAACGGAATGAGGATCAGAGCCGGCAAAATAATATTGTTTGGAGCTTCCATTTTATTTCCCCACGACCTGAATCACGATCAAGATCATCAGTAGGACAACGACACCGAGCCCCATACTAGATGCATATTCACGCAGTGAACCGGTTTGACGTGAACTTGTAAAGCTGTGACCACTTTTGACCAGTGCAGGAAGTACTAGCCATAAGCCATCAATTGGATCACGACCGAACAATTTAGCGAACAGCAAATATGGCTTGACGAAAATCAGGTCATAAAGCTTGTCGAAACCTAATGCATTACGGCAGATATTGACCAGACCCGCACCCACAGAAGTGGCAGCAAAACGTTTGACTGCATTGTAAGCAAAAGCGAACAGCACCACACCGACCACAAGACCCGTCAATGCAACAGCAATGGCGATGTATTCAGCACCATGTGCACCTGCTTCAAGCGCTTCAGGAATAATGAAGGCTGGAATTTGGGCTGCATCTAGAATGCTCATCACGGGTGCTTTCAGTACGATTGCCAGACCTGTCGAAAGGACAGCAAGAATCGCCAGTGGCGCCCAGTAAGTTGCACCTTTGATTTCATGATAAGGCGTGTTTTCTTTGCCGAAGAATACCACCCAGATTAGACGGAATGTATAAATCGAGGTTAAGAAAGCACCTGCAACACCGACCCAGTACAGCGTGTTATACACTGGTAAACCAGCAATATGACTTTGCGTCCAGACTGCAGCAAGAATTGCGTCTTTTGAGAAGAAACCAATGGTCAGGAATGGAATTGCTGCCAAGGCACCGCCACCAATCGCGAAACATGCAAACAGGAATTTGTTCTTGTAGAACAAACCGCCCATCTTGAAGATGTTTTGTTCGTGATGGTAAGCCAGAATCACCGCACCAGACGACAAGAACAAGAGTGCCTTGAAGAATGCGTGAGTCAGCATGTGGAATAGACCCGCCTGGTATGCTTCAGCACCTACTGCCATAAACATATAACCGAGCTGACTCATGGTTGAGTAAGCCAGAATACGTTTGATGTCGGTCTGAACCAATGCAGCAAAACCAGCTACAAGCAAGGTCACCGCACCTGTGATCGAAATAAACACCATCACTTCTGGCGCAAGTTCAAAGACTGCAAACAGACGGCAGCACAGGTAAACACCCGCCGTTACCATAGTCGCAGCATGGATCAATGCAGAAACAGGTGTTGGACCTGCCATTGCATCGGCTAACCATGTTTGTAATGGGATCTGTGCAGATTTACCTGCCGCACCCAAGAACAATAACAATGCTGTCCAGATGGTCAGCGAAGAACTTTGCGTCATTACAGTCGCTGCATTTTCAACGATGTACTGAATGTTCAAAGTACCGAATTGCTGGAAGATCAGGAACATGGCAATCAGCAGGAATACGTCACCGATACGGGTAACAGTAAACGCCTTGATTGCCGCCAGACCATTTGCAGGGTTCTGGTAGTAATAACCAATCAGCAGGTATGAACACAGACCTACACCTTCCCAACCTAAGAACAATAACGCCAAGTTATCGCCAAGAACGAGAAGCAACATGCTTGCAACGAACAGGTTGAAGTAAGAGAAGAAACGTGCAAAGTCTTCTTCACCACGCATGTACCATGATGCAAAGATGTGAATTAAGAAACCCACACCTGTCACCATGCCCAGCATTAGTAAAGACAAACCGTCGAGTTGCAAGCTGATGCCCGGTGCAAAACCACCGACATTGAACCAGGTCCACAGGTGCTGAACATAGAGTTCTTTACCATTGTTAACAAAGTCCAGACCTGCAATCAGTGCAAACAGTGCCGATAAACCAACTGCACCGACACCAATTATCGCTGCAACATTTTCAGGAAGCTTGTTGCGCCCCGCCGCTAACAGGACAAAACCAATGAGCGGAAATAAAATTGTTAGATATAAATAACTCATCCGCGCATCTCACTAGCAGCATCTACATCCAGGTGATGGAAGCGATGATAGAACTGAAGGACGATCGCGAGACCAATACAAGCCTCTGCCGCAGCAAGCGTCAGGATCAGGATGAACATGATCTGACCATCTGGCTGTGCCCATGCACTGCCCGCCAGGACGAACGCCAAAGCAGCAGCGTTCATCATGATTTCAAGGCTCATTAAAATAAATAGTAGGTTGCGTCGCACCATTACACCGTAAAAACCCAGTGCAAAGAGAATAGATGCAACGATCAAACCATGCTCTAAAGGGATGTTGCCCATTATTCTTTTTCCTCTTCTGCATCTGGCTCACGTTTACCCAAATGGAATGCAGCTACTAATGCAGCAAGCAATAACATCGCGGCAACTTCAACCAACAACAAGTACTGCGTAAAGAGTGCTTGACCCACGGCTTTCGGGCCCACCATTTCCACACCCATTACCAGTGAAGGCTGTGCGTAATCAGAGTTTAATACCCATACCAGTACCAGACCGATCAGGAAGCTCATCAGCGCCGGATAAGCCCAAGCCGATGAAGTTAACCATTTACGTTCTTGTTCAACGGTTTGTTCACCCAGATTCAGCATCATCACCACGAACACGAACAACACCATGATCGCGCCAGCATAGACAATAATTTCGAGGGCAGCCGCGAACGGCGCACCAACAATCATGAACATGCCTGCAACAGCAAGCAAGGATACGATCAGGCTTAATAAAGCATGTACCGGATTCACGTTAGTCACCACGCGAACCGTAGAGACAATGGCCACAAGGGCCATTAAATAAAATGGCCACATCATGGTAATAGACTCCGTACATCAACAGGTGCACTTTCACGCTGTGCTTGACCTTTGTCCTTGCCTGCAACTGCCATACCGGTGACACGGTAGAAGTTATAGTCAGGATATTTACCAGGACCAGAAATCAGCAAGTGTTCTTTTTCATAGACCAGGTCTTGACGAACATATTCACCGAGTTCGAAATCCGGGGTCATTTGAATGGCTGTGGTTGGACAGGCTTCTTCACACATACCGCAGAAAATACAACGTGAGAAGTTGATACGGAAAAACTCCGGATACCAGCGACCATCTTCACGTTCTGCTTTTTGTAATGAGATACAGCCTACCGGACAGGCAACCGCACACAGGTTACATGCGACACAACGCTCTTCGCCATCAGGGTCACGCGTTAATACAATACGACCACGGAAACGTGGTGGCACGATTTCTTCGGCCGGCACTTCTGGATATAAAATCGTGTCACGTTTACGCGTTACATGGCTAAACACCATCCAAAGCGAACGAACAATCGATCCAAATCCAGCTAGAAATTTAAACATTTTGTTCTCCCTGCCCTTACCACAAGATCACGGCACCAGTCACCAACAGGTTGACTAGAGCTAATGGCAAGCAAATTTTCCAACCAAAGTTCATTACCTGGTCATAACGTGGACGCATTAATGAACCACGTGCCAACACGAACATCATTACAAAGAATGCTGTTTTGATAATGAACCAGAATGCTGCTGGAAGGAACGGAATTTCAAGGTTGAATGGCGCGAGCCAGCCACCGAAGAATAACGTCACGATTAAAGCAGAGATCAGTACTACGTTGACGTATTCCGCAACGAAGAACATCCCCCACTTCATGCCGCCGTATTCGACATGATAACCTTCAGCCAGTTCTTGTTCTGCTTCTGGTTGGTCAAATGGATGACGATGCGTCACCGCAACACCCGCAACCACGAAGATCAGGAAGCCAAGGAACTGAGGCACTACGAACCAGACATCACGTTGTGCTTCAACGATTTCACGCATGTTGAATGAGCCGGCAATTGCCACCACACCCATCAGCGAGATCCCCAGGAACACTTCATAAGAAATGGTCTGAGCCGCAGAACGTAAACCACCGAGTAAGGCGTATTTGTTGTTGGATGACCAGCCACCGAACAGTACTGCATAGACTGCAATACCTGCCATTGCCATAAAGAACAACAGGCCGATGCTCATGTCTGCCACACCTAGATAAGGTGAAACAGGAATAACCATGAATGACAGCACAGCAGTTGCCATCGCAACTGCTGGCGCCATACGGAAAGTCAGTTTGTCAGCAAATTTTGGTGTCCAGTCTTCCTTGAACATGATTTTCAGCATGTCGGCAACAATCTGGAACATACCGCCCGGACCGACACGGTTCGGACCGTAACGGTCTTGCCACAAGCCGAGTAAACGGCGTTCAATAAAAGACATCAACGCAGCGATCAATACCACAACCAGTAAGATCACGATCGCTTGAATGACTGAATAGGCGATTGGCCAGTTTTCAGCCCACAACGGCGTTTGACGGATTAATTCTTGTTCCATGAATTACACTCCAACCGCGACTGAAACAGGCTCTGCCAGAGATACCGTCGGTGCAAGACCGATTGGGTAGCCAATATAACCTGTCGGTAAGTATTCAATGACTTGTACAGGCAGAACAATAGAGGTCTCGCCTGCTTTTACTGTCATTGTCTGACCATCTTGAACATTCAAGCGGGCTGCATCCTGTTCACCGACCGCAAATACCGCTTCAGGAATACGTGTTTCCATTGCTGGTGTTTTTACGGTGAATTCACCTGAACCAAAGATATGGTGCATTGGTACCAGACGGAAGCTTTCAGCATTAACCAAAACAGGTGCCGGTGCAACAAAGGTACGTGCCGGAAGTTTTGCCAAACGGTCGAATAAACGAACGCCTGAATCACCACCTTTCAAATGACCACCGACATTGTCCTGGAATTTGTTCCAGGCTTGCGGCGAGTTCCAGCCGGCAGACCATGCAAATGGTACCAGTGCTGAAGGTGTTTGAGTTCCGACATAACCTTCCATCGAGAAGGTTAATGCAGAGTCTTTGTCCACTGGCTGTTTTGGCTCATGGACAGACAATGGCGCGCGCATCGAAGTACGACCTGAGTAACGACGTGGTTCACGTGCTACTTTAAGACCATGGACACGGAAGCCCGCATCTGGTGCTACATCCAAAATACCGTCTAAAGCAGGTACATTTTTCGCAACTGACTCGATCACATCATCCAGCAACGTCCAAGAAATCGCTTTGCCTTTCACGCCTGTTTCCAGAGCGTGTAACCAGCGCCAAGATTCTTTGATTGCCAATTCAGGATTGTAGTAGCTCGGGTCATACACTTGGTAGAAACGTTGTGCACGGCCTTCTTGCGATACCACCGTACCATCACCTTCAGCAAAGCTTGCAGCAGAAAGCACGATGTCGGCTTTTTTCACTGTTTCAGTTTCAGAGTGATCTAAAACAATCACGTCTTTGCCTGAAAGTGCAGCATCCACTTGTGCAGCAGGTAGACGACGATACAGATCGTTTTCAACCACGATCACTGCATCATAATCTTGTGCAAAGGCTTGCTCTAAGCTTTGACCACCGAAGATTGCCATACCCATCGAGTTCACTTCAGGAACTGTCAAGGTCAAGCCTGCATTACCCAGATTTTGTGCAACTTGTGCAGCAGCTTCCATGATTGATGCATCTTGTAAGCTGGTACCCGAGATGATCAATGGTTTTTTCGCAGCTTTTAAGGTGTCGGCAATCGTTTGTGCAAATGCTTTCGCATCGTCATCTAAACCGAGAATTGCTTCGCCCTTCACGCCCGCAGCAACAGCAAAACCTAAACGTGCAATGTCGTTTGGAGAAGCAACTACTTCGCCTTCGGCAACATCAGACAGACGGGTTTGTGTCGCAGCCAGGATGTAAATCGGAGATTTCGCATCTTGAGCAATACGTTGTACCGGCTCAGCCAACCATTCTTGGGTACGACGTTCCGCTGCCATCTCTTTGCCTTTATTTTTCGCAGCTTGGCGAACAGATAAAGCCATACGAGGCGCAGTTTGGGTTAAATCTTCACCTAAGATCAGAACTGCATCATAGCTTTCAATTTCACGCATATTCGGGTTGTAAACACCCTCGGTTTGCATGATTGAAGCTGCAAGTTCAACCAGATTTTGCTCTTTTTGAGATAAACCTGTTGAGAAGTTCTCTTGACCCACCAATTCACGCAGCGCGAAGTTTGATTCAAGTGATGCACGCGGTGAACCAATCCCCAGAACTTTTTTGTCCTGGATATTTGCAATCACCGTATCAAGTGCTGCATCTACTGAAACAGTTTCTACAGTCGCACCTTTACGGAATTGTGGCTGACGCGGACGGTCTTCGCGGTTCACATAACCTGTACCGAAACGGCCTTTATCGCATAGGAAGTATTGGTTAACTTCACCATTGAAACGGTTTTCGACACGGCGAAGTTCACCATAACGCTCACCCGGAGAAATGTTACAACCTGAAGAACAGCCTTGGCATACGCTTGGCGCATATTGCATGTCCCATTTACGGTTATAACGTGCCGAATGAGTTTTATCGGTAAATACACCTGTTGGACAAACTTCAGTCAGGTTACCCGAGAATTCAGATTCTAAAGTGCCTGATTCTGGACGACCGAAATACACACGTGATGCGTTGGCATACACGCCGAAGTCCGTACCACCTGCATAGTCTTTGTAATAACGCACACAACGGTAACAGGCGATACAACGGTTCATTTCGTGAGAAATGAATGAGCCAAGCTCTTGGTTGTAATGGGTACGTTTGGTGAAACGGTAGCGACGACGGTCATGCTGCGTCATTACGGTCATATCTTGTAAATGACAGTGACCACCCTCTTCACAGACCGGACAGTCGTGCGGGTGGTTGGTCATCAAGAATTCAACAATCGAAGCACGGAAATCTTTTGCTTCTTTGTCTTCAATCGAGATGTAGGTATTGTCAGATGCAGGCGTCATACATGACATGACCAAACGACCACGGGTATCTTCCGGATTCGCGTATTGAGTCACGGCACATTGACGGCAAGAACCGACAGAACCTAAGGACGGATGCCAACAAAAGTATGGGATATCAATGCCAAGACTCAAACATGCTTGTAGCAAGTTTTCCGAGCCGTTGACTTCATACGATTTGCCATCGACATGAATTGTAGCCATAGTCGAATTCCTTAAGCTTGTTCTACGGAGCTAACTTGAGCAGCGGCATTCACCACCTTCGCTTCAAATTCGCCACGGAAATGTTTGAGTGCGCCCATGAGCGGTTCCATTGCACCCGGTGCGTGGGCACAGAAAGTCTTACCGATCCAAAGCTTACGCGTTAACTCTTGTAAGTGATCGATATCTTCCTGTTTACCTGTGCCATTTTCCAGCGCTTTTAACGCTTTCACTGCCCAAGGCAAGCCATCACGGCAAGGGGTACAGAAACCACATGATTCGCGTGCAAAGAATTCTTCTAGGTTACGTGTTGCTGAAACCATACATTGGGTTTCATCAACCACCATGAGCAGACATGTTCCCAAACGAGAACCTGCTTTCATGATGCTTTCCGCATCCATCGGAAGATCGATATGCTCGGCCGCCAGGAAGTCCGTTGATGCACCACCCGGTAACCATGCTTTCAGCTTCAGGCCGTCACGCATACCACCCGCGTGATCTTCAATCACTTCACGCGCAGTCGTACCAAAAGGCAATTCCCATAGACCTGGGAATTTCACTTTACCTGATGCACCATAGATTTTGGTACCTGGATCTTTCGACTTGCCCGCAGACAAGCCGATATACCATTCAGGGCCACGTAGCATGATGGCGGGTAAGTTGTTGTAGGTCTCTACGTTGTTGACAATCGTAGGACGACCCCAAGCACCTGCAACTTGCGGGAATGGCGGTTTGGTACGTGGGTTGGCACGACGGCCTTCAAGCGAGTTAATCAATGCAGTTTCTTCACCGCAGATATAACGACCTGCACCGGTATGCACATGTAACTCGAAGTTCCAGCCGGTACCAAGAATATTATCCCCTAAGTAACCTTTGGCTCGAACTTGCTCAAGCGCTTCATTTAAGTACTGAGCCGCTTCGATGTACTCGCCACGGATAAAGATATAACCATGGGTTGCTTCAAGCGTATAACCCGCGATCAGCATCCCTTCGATCAGTTGATGTGGAAGATCTTCCATCAACAAACGGTCTTTGAAGGTACCTGGTTCCATCTCATCGGCATTACAAATCAGGTAACGTGGACCTGAATTGTCATTTGGCGCCATTAGTGACCATTTGATGCCTGCCGGGAAGCCTGCACCACCACGACCTTTAACAGTCGCCGCTTTCACCACGTCCAATACATCTTTAGGCGACATCGACAGGGCTTTTTTAAAGCCTGCATAACCTTCGAGCGCTTCGTAATCATCTGCATTACGTACGTTCGCTTGTTTGCTTAAACGCCAGGTGAGTGGATGCGTTTCCGGGTTACCGTCGCCATAAATTGGTTTTGGTTCAGTATTCATACATACTTCTCCAACAGCTGTTTCACCGAAGTCACTTCAACCAGACCGTGCGTGTCTTCATCAATCATTAAGGTTGGGCCTTTGTCACAGTTGCCCAAGCAGCAAATTGGCAGCAAGGTAAAGCGACCATCTGCAGTCGTTTGACCAAACTGAATGCCTAATTCGCGCTGGAATGCTTCTGCCAAAGTTTCCGCACCCATCAAGAAGCACGCAATCGAATCACATAACAAAATTACGTGACGCCCGACCGGCTGACGGTAAATACGGTTATAGAAGGTTGCCACACCTTCCAGATCTGCAACGCTCATGCTCAGCATTTGCGCGATGGCATTCATTTGCGCATCATCTACCCAGCCATTACGGCGTTGTACACACTTTAGCGCGTCCAGACACGCCGCACGTGGGTATGGATAGTGCCCCATGTGATGTTCGATATCGTGAATTTCGTCCGCAGTCAAAATCCCTTCAACGTTCACACGTGGCTTTTTATCAGTCAAAATCATCATAATGCGTTTACCCCTTAGCGATCCACGTCAGCCATTACGACGTCAATGGTCGCTAAATAAATGATTAAGTCAGACATGAGGCTGCCGTTAATCACAGAAGGCATTTGCTGTAAATGCGTGAAGGTTGGTGTACGAATACGGGTACGGTAACTCATGGTTGACTTGTCTGAAGTCAAGTAGTAGTTCGACGCACCTTTCACCACTTCCGCCATCACAGATGCTTCACCTGCCGGCATTACAGGACCCCAAGATACGCTTAAGAAGTGCGTAATCAAGGTTTCAATATCTTGTAATGTCTTGTCTTTTGGTGGTGGAACAGCCAGTGGATGGTCTGCTTTGTACGCACCAGACGGCATGTTGTCTAGACATTGCTTGACGATTTTCAGTGATTCTTCGATTTCACGGAAGTGAACCATGACACGTGCATAAGCATCGCCTTCGTACTCTAAAGGAACCTCGAAATCGTAATTTTCGTAGCCGCTATACGGACGATATTTACGAACGTCAAAGTCAATACCTGTTGCACGAAGACCAGTACCGGTTACACCCCAAGCCAATGCAGATTTAGCGTCATATTGCGCTACACCTTGGGTACGACCCATGAATACAGAGTTGCGTAATGCAGCTGTGTAGTATTCATTCATACGCTTCGGCATCCAGTCGAGGATTTCGCGAATGAGGTGCTGCCAGTTGTTTGGAAGGTCGTGCGCAGTACCGCCAATACGGAACCAAGCTGGGTGCATACGGTAACCCGTGATCGCTTCAATCGCGTCATAAATCTTTTGACGGTCAGCGAACATATAGAATACTGGGGTCATACCGCCGGCATCCTGAATTGCAGTACCAATAAACAACAAGTGGTTATTGATACGGAACAATTCCGACATCATCACACGGATACATTGCGCACGGTCCGGTACAGTAATGCCCGCCATTTGCTCCACGCCCATCACATAAGGCATGTTTTGTGCACAACCACCCAAGTAGTCGACACGGTCTGTATACGGAATGAATGAATGCCAGGTTTGACGTTCAGCCATCTTTTCCACACCACGGTGGTGATAACCGATATCAGGCACACAGTCTTTCACTTCTTCGCCGTCCAGCTGCAAAATCACACGGAATGCACCGTGCGCAGATGGATGGTTAGGCCCCAAGTTCAGGAACATGAAGTCTTCATCGGCATTACCGCGCTTCATACCCCAATCTTCAGGCACGAAACGCAGATGTTCCTGTTCGTAGTCCTGCTTGGCCTTGTCTTGCAAATACGGGGTATATTCAGTCGCACGTGCAGAATATTCTTTACGTAGCGGATGACCTTCCCAATAGGTTGGCAACAAGATACGACGGAGCATTGGATGCCCTTCGAAATTGATCCCAAACATATCGTAAGCTTCACGTTCGTACCAGTTGGCATTTGGCCAGATGTTGGTTGCCGTCGGAAGATTCAGATCACTTTCAGCTAAGGCAACCTTAATACGAATGTCAGTATTACGCTCGAGCGACAACAAGTGGTAGAACACTGTGAAGTCAGACGCAGGTAAACCGTCGCGGTGCGTACGCAGACGCTCATCTACCGCAGACAAGTCGAACAACATCACGTAAGGACGTGATACTGTACGCAAGAACATTAAAACTTCTTGTACACGTGCGCGCTCAACCCAGACTGTCGGGAAATCCTCGAAAGTCGTTTGCACATAGAAGTTCTCACCAAATTTGGTTTTGAGTTCTTCAATGATGGCAAATGCTGGGCGTGAATCAACTGGTGTTGATTCTGGCATAGCAATGTCAGTTTCAGCCATTGGCTTGGCTTCCTATTTAATACAAATTCAGTCAACCTAAACGACAATTACACCCATAGCGGGTGCAGCAAAAAAGACCAGTCGTTTAAATTATTTAATTTCATCCATAGAGCGCAAGTTCTTCACAGCAACACGCTGATCTTTCTTACGGTCACGTTCCGGCATCATCTTTGGCTTATACACTGGCTTAAGATCATCACCGATCACCGCAGAAAGCGGACGACGCTCGAGTTGAATCTGGTCTTGCAACAGCATTAATGCCTGAATCAAAGCTTCAGGACGTGGTGGGCAGCCGGGAACATAAACATCGACCGGGATGATTTTATCCACACCTTGTACCACTGAATAAATGTCGTACATCCCACCTGAGTTGGCACATGCACCCATTGAAATGACCCATTTCGGTTCAAGCATCTGTTCATACAAACGTTGAATGACAGGCGCCATTTTCACAAAGCAGGTACCCGCCACAATCATTAAATCCGCCTGACGCGGTGAAGCACGAATCACCTCGGCACCAAAACGTGACAAGTCATGCACACCGGTTAAGGTCGTCGCATACTCTACATAGCAGCATGATGTACCAAAGTTAAACGGCCAAACTGAGTTTTTACGACCCCAGTTGACTGCTGTATGTACCACATCCTCTAAACGAGTCATGAATACATTCTTATTCACTTCTTCTTCAAGTAACGGATCTTCTACAAGGATACGCTCTTGAAGTGGATATTGATCAGCATCCGGATTCGCACGGGTTAATGTATATTTCATCCCGTCTTACTCCTTATCAGATGATTTAGCCGGTGAGCTTTTCACACGACCAGAGGATTGAGCTGGGATTTGACCTGTAGGGTCGATTACCAATTCTTCAATTGAGTTAAAGCGCGTAATTTCTGCTAGATCCATATTTGGCGAACCAATCTTAGCTTTAATTCCTGCGGCTTTACGTTTGTCTGAAGGTGCCCAGTTGAGTGCGCCTGTGGATAATTCGTAAACCAAACCAACAAGTAAAACTAAAATAAAGATAGCTGCAGTTGCAAAACCAATCCAACCTACTTCACGAACAGAAACCGCCCATGCATATAGATAAAGTGCTTCTAAATCAAACACCACGAAGAAAATTGCAACTAAATAGAACTTTGCAGACAAGCGGATACGAGCCCCACCTGCACCAACAACACCTGACTCAAACTGCTCCTGCTTGGCACGGCCCCATGATTTACCCCCGAGGAGTAATGGGACGGTCAGCATAAAGACGCATAAAAATGTAACGCCGATCACGAAGGCAATAATTGCCCATTCGTATGGAGTAATAGCACTCATGCGGGGATAACTCCTGGCAGGCCTATTTGTTAACAAAGAATGTATGTATTGGCCTTCAAATACACCAAACACAAAATTAATCCCGCCAATTGTACCTGATTTTGGATTTCACTTGCTAGTTTATAAGCCTTAGTCTTTGGGATGATTTTTTAGGCATTTCAGCATTTAATTTGCGTTTGATCTCTCAACATCCGATTTAATCGTTTTATTGGATTAAGTTTTAATTTTCTATTAATTTTTCTATAAACAGCATTCCTGAAAAATAAATCCATTTCAGATCATTCTTGCTTGGCCTCTGTCTTAGATATAGCCCCTTTCACGGCCAAAGCAAAGAAAAATCAGACAAAAACTTATTCTATCCATAACTTTCAGCGTATAAAGCTTTTGATTTAATTTGATATTTAACATGATTTTCACATTTTAACTTGGATTACAGCACTTTAAGCCCAGCCTCACTCAAGGCAAGCAATTGTATCTTTTTGCAACACACCCAACAGACTGATTCAGAATATGTTATTTGTATTTCTAAGCCACATAATGACATTAATAAAGTAACAATAAGGAGTCCTTGCATGTCTCTACGCTTCTCGCATAAGCCGAATTATTTTTTATTTGCCCAGTTACTGGTGCGACATATCCAAGATTATGTTCAGAAACACCCCAATATGAGTCAGGTCGCTTTTGACTTGCGCGATATTCATGCACTGTTTCAAGAGGATCATGCCTCTTCCAGCATTAATCTGGATGGCATCATGAATATTGCCGATGAATACAAAGTCGAAACTTTATCTGGTGATCAGAGGCTGATCCAGCGCTATAGCATTGATGGAAAAAATACCAAGCTAATGATCGACTTCAATCCTGAAGCCCTGCATGGCCTAAAAGAAGGCAAACCATTGATTGAGCCGGATGCCACCATTCAGGAATAAAATTCTTCCCCAATAAAAAAAACGATGCTCAGGCATCGTTTTTTTATAACTCAAAAGCATTTATATAACATCAAGCTGAATGATCACTGATTTCCTCAGTCTTTTCTGCCAACTTGCGCTTGCTCTTCTTTACATAACGCTGTGCAGGCCAGCTCATGATAAAGCGCGCACCACCCAAGCTCGGACTTTGATCCACGTGAATCTTGCCACCAAACCAGTACGCAATCCGGCTGACAATGGATAAACCCAAACCATAACCACCCGAAGCACGGGTGCGGCTGTCATCCAGCCGGGCAAAGGCTTCAAAGACCCGGGCACGATCCACTTCCGGAATTCCCGGGCCATCATCTTCAACAGAGACATAGGCCTGACCATCCTGATCCAGACCACCACTGATCAGCACCTTATTGTCGCAATAACGCACCGCATTGCCGACCAGATTCTGAATTACGCGATGCAGATAACGACGTTCTGCCTCAACCACCACATCAGGCATTGAATGTAGCTCAATGATTTTCTGGGTTTTTAATGCTTCAGTTTCCAGAGCTACCTGATTCAGCACTTCAAACAGATTGACCTTTTCAAACTCGATCGAAGGCATGCCCTGTTCTAGCTTGGCATAGGTCATGATCTCGTCAATCAGGGTATTCAGCGCCTCAATATCTTTATCAATCTGTTCGACCTGTTGCAGACGATAATCGTAATCATCTTCATCTGCCATCATTTCCACACCAAAACGAATCCGCGCCACTGGTGTACGAAGTTCATGTGAAACCGCACGCATCAATTCACGCTGGGCTTCAATCAGGCGCTGAATATGATCAGACATATTGTTAAAGCTAGAGGCTAGCGTTGCCATTTCGTCACTTCCTTCTACAGGAAGACGCAATGACATATTACCGGTTTTCATTTTGTTTAAGGCATAGCTGACTTCACGCAACTTGCGCTGCATTGGCACCAGCAAACCATACACCCCCAGACTCAGCACAAACAGGCTCAATAAAGTAATACCAGTCGCTAACTGGAATGGCATCCAGTTAAACAATGGCACCGGCCCCATCACCAAGACTTGTGAGGTCGAACCTGGAATTGGCGAAATAATTGAAATGGTGGTGCCACGGATTGAGGCACTATCCCGATACAGGATAATACTGTGATCAAGACGCAAGCGCCCGATCTGCTCGGAATCTAAAGGTAAGCTCTGTACGTTTTCAATCGATACCGGATAAGAAAAATGATCCTGAATAGCGGACAGATATTCTTTTTCCTGACCCGGATAATAGACCAGATAATCCAGAATAAAGACCGGAAGCGCCTTCATCTGGCGCTCGGTAATACTGTCGGCCTTTATATACAGGTAATGATTCGGGTCATCGCGCAGCCCCACCACAATATAGGCAATGCCGGTTTTGGCATCCCAGCGCACGACGGCTTTACGATCTGCAATACGGCGACCTTCAGCACGGGTGATATCCACCTTACTGGCTTCTACATAGTGAATTGGCAATTCCAGCAAATCAGAAGCATCGGAAACCCAATCCATCTTTTGCTGAAGATTTGGCTGGCGCGCGACACCCTCACTGATGATATAGGCCATACCATCAGTCAGAGACTCACGATATTCTTGCGCACGCTGATAGTTGATAATCTGTACCAACAGATAGCCGAACACAGCCACCAACACGACAAGGATGACGAGTCCTGCGTATATACGCAAAAATATACTGTGTTTAAACACCTATAGTTTATCCCGCTCGTTCAAGCAACAACGTACATTTGCTTAAATACCATTAGTTTCTTTAACGAATAGATAACCTTTACTACGCACGGTTTTAATACGCTTCGGATTCTCTGGATCGTCACCAATTTTTGGACGGATACGCGAAATACGCACATCGATTGAACGATCCTGACCATCATATTCGATGCCACGTAAACGCTCGAAAATATCTTCGCGGGAAAGAATACGGCCAGCATTTGATGCAAGCAACCACAATAGGTCATATTCCGCACTGGTAAAATCAACCAGATCACCATTTAAAGTGACTGAACGACCACCATTGTCGATGACCAGATCATCAAATTCGATACGCTGTGCCACTTCATCTTCAGGCACCTTGTCCGTACGACGCAGTAATGCACGAATACGTGCCAGCAATACACGTGGTTGTACCGGTTTAGCGACATAGTCATCGGCACCCATTTCCAGACCCAAGACCTGATCCATGTCCTCAGTACGCGCAGTCAACATCAAGATCGGTTGATGATAATGCGGGCGCACTTCACGACAAATGGTCAAACCATCCGCTCCTGGTAACATCACATCCAGCACCACCATATCTGGCTGCTCAGCGATAATCCGGCGAATGGCCCGGTTACCATCTGGCTCCACCCCAACCTCAAGTCCATTACGAATGAGGTATTCCTGCGTTAAACGAGCAAGACGCTCATCATCTTCAACAATTAAAATCTTGGGTAACTTTTCTTCTTGGCTCATGTATTGCCCCTTATTTGGTGGATCTACGCTATAGGCGTATCCTTTTGAAATCCAATAGATACGTTTTTAATATGCTTGCAATATACACACGTTTACATTGTAAACAAGATAGCGTTCACCAAACTGATACATCAACATAGCATTTTGTAATATTTTATCGTGCATTTTTTGGGCAACTATGCTTGAAACAGTGATTTAGATCTGATTTGTGATTTACACAACTATTACATGGACAAAATATGACTGCTTGATTCAGCACTTTTTAGTTATCCACAATGTTATCTATAAGCACTTTCCCGGGACTTTGTTATGCTATGCCTTGCCTGATAAGGCTTATACAAAAATCAATAAAAATAGCGATATTTTTACAAGGATTAAAGCAAAACTTAAGAAAAATATTTAGCTAAATGTCAATATTGATCTACCCTAAATTTTCCCGTATCTTGTGTTCAATTAATTTTAAAACCACTAGGTCTTGTGTTTATTCCTCAAACACTGTGCATGAAACTTGCCCAGTTCAAACGGTCCATAAACATAAAAATAGATGACAATGGAGCTATGCTAACATGAGCGTAATCACTTCAACTCCTGGTCAACTTCAGGTGATTAAACGCACCGGTGATGTTGCCGCTTTTGATGCAGAAAAAATTTCTGTCGCAATTGGTAAAGCGTTTTTGGCGGTTGAAGGCCAGCAAAGCGCTGACTCGAGCCGAATCCATGATCGTATCGAGCAACTGACGGAAATGGTACTGAATACCTTTAAACGTCGTTTACCTTCTGGCGGAACGATTCATATCGAAGAAATTCAAGACCAAGTTGAACTTGCGCTAATGCGTACGGGCGAACAGAAAGTTGCACGCTCTTATGTCATTTACCGTGAACAACGTTCTGAAGCACGTAAACAGTTAGGTGCACACCATCATCCGACCCTGCAAATTACCGATGCTGAAGGCCAACTTAAGCCACTTGATTTAAGTGCTTTAACTGCGCATGTTACTAAAGCAGCAGAGGGCCTTGAAGGAATTGATGTACAAGCCATTGTCGATGAGACCGTGAAAAACCTGTACAACGGTGTAAAAGAGTCTGACATCTCCACCACTATGATGATGGCGACCCGTACCCGGATCGAGCAAGAGCCGAACTACACCTATGTGACCGCACGTTTGTTGCGTGATGATCTGGTGGCGACTGGTTTGAAATTCCTGGGTCTGCCTACGGATACGCATGAAGGTGAAGCACTTGAAACTTTCCTGAAAAAAGGGATTGAGCTTGAGCTTATTTCACCAGAACTGCTTAACTTTGATCTGGCGAAACTGGCAGCGGCGATTCAACCAGAACGCTCAAACCAGTTTACCTACCTAGGTCTACAGACTTTATTTGACCGCTACTTTATCCATTCCGATGGCGTACGTTTCGAATTGCCGCAATTGTTCTTTATGCGTGTATCTATGGGCTTGTCGCTCAATGAAGAAAACCGTGAAGAACGTGCCATCGAGTTCTATAACTTGTTGTCTAGCTTCGACTATATGGCATCGACGCCTACCCTGTTTAACTCAGGTACGCTTCGTCCACAATTGTCGAGCTGCTACTTAACCACCATTGATGATGACCTGTATGATATTTATGGCGCAATGCGTGATAACGCCATGTTGTCTAAATGGGCAGGCGGTTTGGGTAACGACTGGACACCAGTGCGTGCTTTAAACTCTTACATCAAAGGCACCAATGGTAAGTCGCAAGGTGTAGTTCCATTCCTTAAAGTCGCGAACGATACGGCTGTTGCGGTCAACCAAGGTGGCAAGCGTAAAGGTGCAGTTTGTGCATATCTTGAAACCTGGCACCTGGACATTGAAGAATTCCTGGAACTTCGTAAAAACACCGGTGATGACCGTCGTCGTACCCATGACATGAACACAGCGAACTGGGTTCCTGACCTGTTCATGCAACGTGTATTCGAAGATGCGGAATGGACATTGTTCACACCTTCTGAAACCCCAGATCTACATGATTTGACCGGTGCAGAATTCGCTGAGCGTTATGCTTACTACGAAGGTATTGCCAAAGAAACAAACATGCTGCACAAGAAAATCCGTGCAAAAGATTTGTGGCGCAAAATGCTGTCGATGTTGTTTGAAACGGGTCACCCGTGGATCACATTCAAAGACGTATGTAACTTACGTTCACCGCAACAACACGTTGGTGTAGTGCACTCTTCTAACCTGTGTACCGAAATTACGTTGAACACCAGCAAAGAAGAAATCGCGGTATGTAACTTAGGTTCGATTAACCTGGTTCAACACGTGCAAGGCGGTGTACTGGATCGCGAAAAACTGGCACGTACAGTAAAAACTGCTGTGCGTATGCTCGACAACGTGATTGACATCAACTACTACGCTGTTCCACAAGCACGTAATTCAAACCTGAAACATCGTCCAGTCGGTATGGGTATCATGGGCTTCCAGGATGCTTTATACGAAATGAATCTGGCCTATGGTTCTGACGCGGCGGTTGAGTTTGCTGATGAATCAATGGAAGTGATTTCGTACTACGCGATTTCAACTTCAAGTGATTTGGCTGTTGAACGTGGTACCTATGAGACATTTAAAGGTTCATTGTGGGATCAGGGTATTTTACCAATCGACTCACTGGATCTGGTTGCGAAAACTCGTCCAGAACGCATGTTTGAAGTAGACCGTACCCAACGTCTGGACTGGGACACGTTACGTGCCAAAGTTCAAAAAGACGGTATGCGTAACTCGAACGTGATGGCGATTGCTCCGACTGCTACGATTTCAAACATTTGTGGCGTGTCTCAGTCAATCGAGCCGACATTCCAGAACTTGTATGTGAAATCAAACCTGTCTGGCGAATTCACCGTGATTAACCCGTACCTGGTACGTGCGTTAAAAGAACGTGGTCTTTGGGATGCAGTGATGGTCAATGACCTGAAACACTTCGAAGGTTCTGTACAGAAGATTTCCCGTATTCCGGAAGAGCTTAAAGCCATCTTCGCGACTGCGTTTGAAGTTGAAACACGCTGGATCGTAGATGCTGCATCACGTCGTCAAAAATGGATCGATCAGGCGCAGTCTCTGAACCTTTATATCGCTGGTGCGAACGGTAAGAAACTGGACATCACCTACAAGATGGCCTGGTTACGTGGTCTTAAAACCACTTATTACCTACGTGCATTGGGTGCGACTTCTGCTGAGAAATCGACCATTAACACTGGCGCACTAAATGCTGTTAAAGCGACTGCAACTGCAGCACCTGTTGCAGCAGCCGCTCCAGTGGTTGAAGCGAAAAAACCTGAAGTTCCTGCAGAGGAAGAAGGTTTTGCGCAAGCGGCTCCAGTGCCAATGGCATGTTCAATTGACAATCCAGATTGTGAGGCTTGTCAGTAATCTGACAGGTTTTAAATCCTCCCCGACCCTCCTTTAATAAAGGAGGGAGAAAATCCCCCTTTTCAAAGGGGGACTTAGGGGGATTACGAAATTCAGGCAATAAAAAAGCCCTCTAGCGTCCGTCAAAACTAACTAGAAGGCTTTCAATCTCGAAGTGATACCAAGATGGTCACAACGAGGCTGGCATCACAAAATGCGTGAACGGATTGTATCATCGATTCGAGAAACGAGCCAGTAAGAGTCATCTTGAATTTGTAATGGAGATTATCTCTATGGCTACGAAAAAAGTTTCTCGTGATGCAGGAACTGGTCGTTTCGTAACTGAAGGCTATGCAAAAAAGCATCCTAAAACTACAGTTACTGAAACAATCAAGCCTAGTAAATCATCTAAAAAATGATTTAAACGTGAATCCTAGTTTCGGCTAGGATTCACAAACTAAAAGTAAAAGGAAACCTCAATGCCCCATATGACCCACAACTACATGTTAGGACTTGCGGCATTGCTGATCTCCTTTGCTATTACCTTTTACGCACCACTTGCTTATTTCTGGTTCAAACTACGCCAGCAGCGTAAGCAAAATAAGTAGTGAGGATAGTGCTGCTGTATAAATTCACAGCATTCATCGACAAAACTTAATTTTGCTTACACAAATTAAGCGTATAGTAAGACATCTCAGCCAAGCTGAATGTCTCATAAAAGATATGAAGCAACGTAGAGAGAATTGATATGTCTATCCTAAGTTGGGACGATTTCGAAGATGATTCGCAAAAACCGGCTGCTCCTGAACAGCAGCCTGCGCCCGTCGAGCCGCAAAAAGCGACTAATTCACAGATGGTATCTGATGCAGGCAACGCATCGCCGGATGTGGCAGCTGCACAACCCCTTAGAGCCACTCAAAACCGAGGATCAAATCCAACCGATTCGCTGGCAAGAGCATCTGCTTCCCTAGAACAACTTGATGTTGCTCCAGGTCTGGAAGAGCTTGAAATGGGTGCACAGCGTGTACAGGTTGACGACAAGGCGATGATTAACTGTCGTGCCGACTTGAACCAGCTGGTGCCATTCAAATACGAATGGGCTTGGCAAAAATATCTAGACGGTTGTGCCAACCACTGGATGCCGCAAGAAGTCAACATGAACCATGACATCGCACTTTGGAAGTCTGAAAACGGCTTGACTGAAGATGAACGTACCATTGTCATGCGTTCACTCGGTTTCTTCTCGACTGCCGATTCACTGGTTGCAAACAACCTGGTACTGGCGATTTACCGCCACATTACCAACCCTGAATGCCGTCAGTACATCTTGCGTCAGGCATTTGAAGAAGCGATTCATACACATGCTTACCAGTATTGTATCGAATCGCTCGGTATGGATGAAGGCGAAGTCTTCAACATGTACCGCGAAGTTCCGTCAGTGGCACGTAAAGCAGCGTGGGGTCTGAAATATACCCAGTCTTTAAGTGATCCTACTTTCAAAACCGGTACACCTGAAAATGATCAAATCCTGCTGCGCAACCTGATCGCATTCTACTGTGTACTTGAAGGGATTTTCTTCTACTGCGGTTTCAGCCAGATCCTGTCGATGGGCCGTCGTAACAAGATGAATGGTGTTGCCGAGCAATTCCAGTACATTTTGCGTGATGAATCCATGCACCTGAACTTCGGTATTGATATGATTAACCAGATCAAGATCGAAAACCCGGGTCTATGGACAACCGAGTTCCAGGAAGAAATCATTCAGATGATTCTTGAAGGCACAATGCTGGAAATCGAATATGCACGTGACACGATGCCACGTGGTGTATTGGGTATGAATGCGGGCATGATGGAAGAATATCTGAAGTTTATTGCCAACCGTCGTCTAGCGCAGTTGGGTTTGCCTGAACAGTTCGCTGGTGTGAATAACCCGTTCCAGTGGATGTCGGAGATGATGGACTTGCGTAAAGAGAAGAATTTCTTTGAGACGCGTGTTACGGATTATCAGACCGGCGGTGCTTTAAGCTGGTAAGTCAAAAAGAAAAAGTTTAGTGAAATCCCGCCCCAGTAGCGGGATTTTTTATATGAAATATAGCCTATTCAATGCATAAAAAAACCGACCATCTACATTAAAAATATTATAAAAAATAAGTGCCTAAATATACTATTATGATATTATCCACATGAATTTAAAAACAATTTATAAATTTAAACACAAAGAAAGAGGGTAAAAAATGAAAGGGGTTATTTTAGATTATTCAGTGCAGCATAATGCTGGTGTGATTAGTGGCGACGACCAAAATCGGTACAATTTCACCGGTGCAGAATGGCGTGGACAGCATCCGCCTGCTCGTGGAGATCAAGTGGATTTCGATATCGATCCTACAGGGAATGCCATTCAAATTTTTACAGCATTAGGTCACAGCAATCCTGTACAAAATATTTCCAAGCAATTAGACAAAATTTCTGATCAGAATAAAGCTGAAGAACAATTCAATATGATTGATTGGTTTGTAAAGTGTTTAAAAAATTATGCGACGTTTATAGGGCGTGCTCGTCGTAAAGAATTCTGGTTTTTTACCTTAGTCCAATTTATTTTATTAATTATTGCTCAAATTATTGATGCAGTCATTGGAACTGAGTTTGTACTTTATGCCTTAGTAGTTTTAGCGTTATTTATTCCAGGCTTAGCAGTAACGATACGTCGTTTACATGATATTAATAAATCCGGTTGGTGGCTTTTAATTGCACTTATCCCGCTTATTGGCAGTATTTTATTAATTATCTGGCTAGCAACAGAGACCAAACAAGAAACCAATGAATGGGGGCAGCCTGCCAAATAACTTGACCAAAAAGAAAGGGCGATATCGCCCTTTCTCTCAATGAAAACTTAACCATACTTTCGTGCAAAATCTTCATCGGAAGTACATAGGTACATAATAAACTCAATAAATGCAATGATTGCCGGAATAAATGTCCAGAAGAAAATTAGATAGACAATTCCCCAACCGATACGACCTAGATAAAACTTATGTATACCAAATCCACCCAAGAAAAATGCGAGCAATGCCGCAACAATTCGATTTTTTTGCCCGACTTGATTGGTAAAGGGATTAGGAGCCGATACTAAATAAACGTCTTTGGCTTGTCCCTGCCCTAACACCTCAAAATCTACACGTTGTCCACGTGCTGGTAGCGCTTGGCCTCTCCATTCACTACCAGTAAATTGATAACGATTCTGATCATCCCCACTAATAATACCGGTATTATGCTGCACTGAATAATCTAAAATAGATCCTTGCATTATTATCTCTTTTTACGTGTTATTTACATGTTAAATTATAAGCATTCCACTATAGAAAAAATACTATATTTCAAATTACTATTGAAATAAAAAGATTTTCTATTTACTTACTTCTTCTCTCTTACTTAACACCACCGCTTTTTAATCATATTTATATCTCCTGACTTAGAAAAAATAAGCCGCTGTATTTCTGTCAAATAGATGACTGTCTAGGTTAAATTTTCTCCTTTACCCTGCT
>NZ_VPEU01000039.1:0-26091 GCF_013416975.1 Acinetobacter sp. YH18001
TTTTGCGAGATTAAAACATTTCCGTGCTATTGCAACTCGATTTGATAAACTGGCACGCAATTATAAATCTATGATTCGTATAGCCTGTATATTTATTTGGTGCAAAGCCAAATGAGGACACACCCTAAATATGCAAGTGAATATTTAATTGAACGGTGACCACTTGTGTAATCCCCCAAATAGGCGTAAATCGGCTCTAAATTAGTTAGCCAGGTTAACTATATGCCTTCTGCCTCTCTTCCATTTCGCGCCTTGTTATTACGTTGTGCACGGTTACTCAGTGATGAAATCAATACGATTTTATTATCTTCACAGTTAAATTATTCCTTATGGCAAGTGCTGTATGTGATTCAGACGCATCAGCAATGTACCCTGATGAATATTTCTCATTATTTGAACGTATCTAAACCCAGCATCAGTAAACGTATCCAGAATTTAGTGGAACTCGGTCTAATTAGCCAACTCGAAACTGCAGACAAGCGTCAGAAGCTATTCACACTGAGTGAGCAAGGAGTCGAGACTTTTGCCCTGGGTTCCACACAGATTGAGGCATTTGAAAAGCAGTTGCTTGAGCAAATTGCCTCAGATGATATTGAAAGTAGTAAAAATATCTTGATGCAGCTCATTCAGCAGTTACAACCCGCTTCGCAGGATCGACTTTAATGAGCCAAGAACAAACGCCTTTATGGACTCCCAATTTTATTTTGATCAGTCTGGTGAATTTCCAGTTGGTGCTGGTGTTTTATTTGCTGGTGATTGTGATTGTCGGCTACTCGGTAGCAGAATTAGGTGCAACCACGGCACAGGCAGGGCTGGTTTCTGGCTTGTTTATTGTCGGTACCTTATTCGGCCGTCTTATTATCGGGAAACTGCTAAACCGTTTGGGCCTAAAAATTACGCTTGTGGCCGGTCTGACAGGTTTTCTGCTTTTTTCTGGCCTCTATCTGATTCCGGCCAAGCTGGAAATTTTACTGGGCATCCGTCTGATGCACGGTTTTATGATGGGTGTGGCCTCAACGGTATTAGGCACCGTGATTGCCCAGACCATTCCTGCGACTCGACGTGGTGAAGGCATTGGTTATTTTAGTATGAGCAGCACACTTGGCACGGCGATTGGCCCCTTCTTAGGCATCTGGCTAATGTCAAATTTTAACTATCAGGTGATTTTTGTTTTTACCAGTGTAGTCGCACTCAGCTGCCTGATTTGCAGCCTGTTTATTCAGCCGCCACAGATTAAAATAACGAATCCAGTCAATCATATAGAAAATCAATCATCTAGCAGACTGGCGCAATATATTGAACCCAAGGCTTTGCCGATTTCGATGATTGTTCTGATTGTGGCAACCTGCTATTCCGGCGTCTTATCTTTTATTCATTTCTATGCCAAAGAGATTAATTTAGTCGAAACGGCTTCTTTTTTCTTTCTGATGTATGCCATTGCGATTTTGCTTTCACGTCCATTTACCGGCCCGCTAATGGATCGTAAAGGTGAAAACATCATCATCTATCCGGCCATTGTGATTATGGCCTTAGGAATTTTATTACTCAGTCAGGCCCATAATGCTACGATGTTATTGGCCAGCGCCGCACTGCTTGGTTTTGGCTTTGGTAATCTCCAGTCCGTCTGTCAGACCATTGCGGTAAAAAGTACCAGTTTGCAGCGTATGGGGCTGGCGACTTCAACCTTCTTTATTGCGCTAGATGCAGGTTTGGGTTTTGGACCTTATTTCCTCGGCATGCTTCTGGATCAGATCGGTTATCGTCAGCTTTACCTGTACTCTGCTGTACTGACCATCAGCTGTCTGATCTGGTATTACCTGTTGCATGGCCGTAAAGCGGGGGAAATACAACCTTCTTATTAAACACTTCTAAAAGCGACGGCTAAAGCGGCGCCGATATTCCAACGGCGTCAAGCCAGTTTTTCTATGAAATAAACGGCGAAATGAACTTGGGTCCTGATAACCAATATTTTGCATGATCACATCCACCGCCTGATCGGTTTCTTCCAGACGTTTGCGTGCAGCTTCAATCCGGATCGCTTGCAGATACTGATTCGGCGGCAAGTCCAGTGCCTGTTTAAAATGGCGAATCAAGGTACGCGTGGTGACATTAAAACGTGTTGCGATATCATCCAAGCTAAAAGACTCATGAAAATGCTGCTCCAGCCAGTTCTGGACATTTTGCACCAGTTCATCATGATGCGGTTGTCCAATCTTGAGTAAGGAATAAGACAGCTGGCTATCGCGTCGATAATCAATCACAAAAGATTTGGCCGATTGCATGGCCACCTCAAAGCCATAAAAACGTTCAATCAGATGCAAACCTAAGTCGAACCAGGCCAGGCCACCACCCGCGCAATAGATATTCTGGTCGCGGCTAATCATCAGATCGGCATTCAATTTGACCTGCGGATAATACGTCCGGAAAATATCTTGAAAGCCCCAATGCGTCGTTGCCACGCGATTATCTAAAATACCGGCTTCTGCCAGAAAGAAATTTCCGGTGCAATTTCCAGCAATTAAGGTCGAATCTGCATGAGCAGATTTTAGAAACCGGATCAGCTCAGGGTTTTGTTGCAATACATCCTGAATCGGTGCAGCTATAGTTGGCACCACCACAATATCTGCAGTTTGAATCTCTTGATAGGAACAATGTGCCTGTAATTCCAGACCATTAATACAACGAATCGGTTGTCCATCCGGACTGGCAATACTGACTTTAAACAGGCGCTGTACATCCTGCTGCTGAATGCGGTTCCAGCTCACACCGGCCATGGCAAATAAATCGACGACACCGGTAATGGCAGAAGCCAGAGCGCCATCAAAACCCAAAACTACAACTCGCTGCATCTTGATCTCATTGTCATTTTTTACCTGTTTGATGTCATTATTGACAATCCTGCTAAATAAAAGCAACTGTTAGTCTTGGCGCTATCTCAAGGATTTTACATTCAGGACAGTACCGTGACCCAGCTAATAAATGATAAAGATCTTAATTTTCTACTTTATGATGTCTTCAAACTTGAAGCTCTGACAAAACTGGAACGTTATCAGGAGCATGATAAAAATACCTTTGACAGTATTTTAGATACAGCCAAGGGTATCGCGACCGATTACTTTGCCCCGCATAATGCCAAAGCCGATCAGCATGAACCGAGCTTTGATGGGAAGCAGGTCAAAACCATTGCTGAAGTCAAAACGGCGTGGCAGCAGTTTGCCGAGGCCGGCCTGCTCTGTGCCCAGCATGATTATGAACATGGCGGTATGCAACTCCCGACTTTATTAAATATGGCCTGCAATGCCTATTTTATGGCGGCCAATCCTTCAACTGTTGCCTATTCTTTTCTGACTGCGGCGGCGGCAAATCTGATTCAAGCCTTTGCTTCACCGGAACAAAAACAGCTATTTTTACCGCATATGTTGAGCGGCCGCTTTGCCGGCACTATGGCCATGACCGAGCCGAATGTCGGTTCTTCTCTGGGTGATCTAACGACCAAAGCTATTCCTCTGGCAGATGGAACTTATAACATTAAAGGCCAGAAAATGTTTATTTCTGGTGGTGATCAGGATATTACCGAAAATATTATTCATCTGGTTCTGGCGCGGATTCAGGATGCACCGCAAGGGGTCAAAGGTATTTCCCTGTTCATTGTGCCGAAATTTAAAACCAATCCAGATGGCTCTATAGGTGAATCCAATGATGTACAGCTGGCTGGTTTACTGCACAAAATGGGTTATAGAGGAACGACTTCAACGGTTTTAAGCTTTGGCGAAAATGATGCTTGCTTAGGCTATTTGATTGGTGAAGCAGGTCATGGCTTAAAATATATGTTTAAAATGATGAATGAGGCGCGTGTCGGCGTAGGCTTGGGCGCAGCCATGATTGGCTATCGCGGTTATCTGGAATCCTTAAACTATGCCAAAAACCGTCCGCAAGGTCGTCTTGCACATGAAAAATCGCCTGATTCCAAACCGGTCAATATTATTGAGCATAGTGATGTCAAACGTATGCTGCTGGCACAAAAAGCTTATGTCGAAGGATCACTGGCCCTGTGTTTATTTGCGGCGCGTCTGATTGATGAACATCAGGCAGCACATGATGAGGACAGTGCCCTCTTGCTTGATCTGATCACTCCAGTGGTCAAATCCTTCCCTTCAGCCTATGGCCCAAAAGCCAATGATCTGGCGATTCAGGTTTTGGGCGGCGCGGGTTATACCCGTGATTATCCGGTCGAACAATGCTACCGCGATAACCGCCTCAATCCGATTCATGAAGGCACGTATGGTATTCAGTCCCTGGATTTGCTTGGGCGTAAACTCTGGCAGCACAATGGCAAGGGACTCAGCCTGTTGATGCAACGCATCCAGCATACGTTGTCTGAGATTCAGAATCCCAAGTTAGTCGCACTGGCAGAAAGCTTTCAACAACATCTGGCTACCGTGCAAAAAACCACCCAGGTTTTAGGTCAGGCTCTGCATCAAGGCCAAATCAATGAAGCATTAGCCAACTCTGGGCTTTATTTAGACATGATGGGAAAAACCATGATTGCCTGGCTCTGCTTAGACATGGCGCAGCAGGCACAACTTAAATTTGGCAATTCCGATCAAAAAGAAGATCAGGACTTTTTGGCGGGCAAGTTTCAGGCAGCCCAATATTTTATCCGTTGGGAATTGCCTGAAATTGAACATCAGGCCAAGTTACTGATGAACTTTGATGATAGCTGCAGGAATATGCAAGCTGACTGGTTTTAAGGTTCATAGCTAAATAAAAATGCGCTGTAAGAAGTAATGCTGATCAGTTAAGGAGTTTAGAAACAGACTCTTTAATTTTTAGTCATTCAATGCGGAGTATTAATGTTATAAATCAAATTCTTGTAAATTATTTGTTACTTTGGTTTCGCCCAAAGTAACCAAAGGCATTTGTCATCCGCAAAACTCGTCAGCCACCATCGACTAGTAAATTTGTCGCAGAAACAATCATTTTTAAATGTAGTCCTGCCTCAAACAGTTGCGGATGACTTTTTTATCTATCAGATATAATCATGAATTTGAAAAAGAAAATGCCAGTCAATTCCTTAACTGACTGGCATTAGCTGTAAGAAGCGCATTTTTTATTTAAAACTAGGTTTATGCTTCAGTACTTAAAATAAGTCCAAACTTTTTAAAAATTTTCTCACGTTTGCCTGGATGAATATTGGCCTTAGTCAGGTCACCCTGATAATGCTGATAGACCCGTTGGTCCATCATTTTGTACCATAACGGCGGAATTAAAGCCGGAATCAACATGGTGGCATAACCACTGGGTAATTCGGGTGCTTCATCAAAATGTCGCAGTGCCTGAAATGGGCGGCTTGGAAAGGCATGATGGTCTGAATGGCGCTGCAACTGGTACAAAAACAGATTGGTCACAATATTGTTATTATTCCAGCTATGTTCAGGCAAGGTCCGTTCATAACTGCCATCATCTTTTTCTGTGCGTTTCAAACCATAATGTTCAATATAATTGACGATTTCAAACAGAGTTACCCCATAAAAGGCCTGAGTCAGTGTATAAGGAATGAGCTTTTTACCATAAGCACTTAGCATCAAGGCATGGTAGCCTGCACTCATCGCCCAGCCATGAAACAGTTCATTTTCCTTGCTTAAAAATTTCAATCCTTTACGTTCCAGACGTTTCTTTTCAATCTGGATCGCTGACTTTAATCCGCCAAACACAGTGCGTGGCCAGAAACGGTAAAAAGACTCGCCCATTTGTGAAGATGCTGGATCTTCTGGCGTTGCCACCCGTTTATGATGCCCATAAGGATGTTCAATACGGAAATGATTATAGGCCAAAGGCATCAGGCTGGCATGCGACCAGTAATGGTCTTTTTTCTGCGGACGATGACTCAGTTCATGTGCCGTATTGACCGCAATGCCGTTAATCGCACCCATGGAAACTCCCAATAAGAGCTGATCCAGTATCGATACATTTGGACGTGTCACCACATAGCCGGCAAAAGCGTTGGCTGCCATTTGCAAGGGAATAAAGGCTTTTACAATCCGGTCATAATACGGATCTTTGACCAGCGCCTGAATCTGTTCGTCATTCGGATTGTTGGCATCATCGCCAATCAGGGCATCCAGAGTCGGAATAATCACATGCAATAATAAAGGCCCGCCCAAAGCAAAGACTTTTTTAGTCGCTTTGGGGCCAAAATGATAACCGGCCAAAATTCCCATTCCGATCACAGGCAAACCTGGGCTGAGCAACCAGCCAAAACGTTTTTTATCCAGCTTTACACCTTTTAGTGCTGACGCTTCCTGCGTAAACTGCGCTTTCTGGATTTGTGCAGGGGCATTCATTGCGAGCTTCCTTTTTTATGTTACTCTGCACTTATAGTTGAATATTTCAGCAACAGCGAACAGTATTCAACGTCCAGAAAACCTATGTCAGCGTCTTTGGCACATGCAGCCAAATTCTGGCCTAAAATCAAAAAGTTAAAAAATTTATAGTCAATTAAGTGAAATAAATAGAAGAATAGAGTTAGGCATGGATGCTTTGAGTAAAATTTTTGATGATATTCATTTGGCAAAATCTGAATATCTTTATCTGAATGTGTTTCATCCGAGCGGCTTTGACTATCAGCATGAGCCTTTTATGCTGGCTTATATCCTGTTACAGGGACAGGCGCAATTAAGGTTCATGAATGGTGATCGGCTCGAGCTGCAACAAGGTGATCTGGTACTCTTACCCGCAGGTTCTGCCCATCGCATTTCTTGCCCCGGCAGTGCCGATTTTTCTGAGCATCGTTCAATTAATGCTTATTTCCAGACCCATGCACAGCAATGTGTTGATCTTAATCGGGAGAGTTCAGCAGCACACAGCTTCATGCTCACCCTTCGTTCCAGTCTGGATATGCAGATGGCAAAACCTCTACTAAGTGCCTTACCTAAATACCTGCATATTCAGCATATTCTGGGCGACACCGCACCGGAATGGTTACAGGTCGGTTTGCAGTTTCTGGCGCTGGAAACCCAGCAGATGCGGCCGGGACGTGACAAGATTCTGGATCATCTGGTCAGTATTTTACTGATTGAATGTGTGCGGGATTATATTTTAAATCTGGAAAATGCCTCGAGCTGGCTGAATGCGCTCTCGCATCCGGAACTGTCCAATGCACTGGCTGCAATTCATGGCAAACCTGAGCAGTTCTGGACCGTAGAAAGTCTGGCTGAGCAATGTCATATGTCACGTTCCAAATTTGCCCAGCTCTTTACCCAGATTGTTGGTGAGCCGCCACTGGCTTATTTACAACAGCATCGCCTGCGACTGGCGGCACAATATTTGCGAAATAGCGGATTCAGCATTCAGCAAATTGCTTATTTGGTCGGTTATTCATCCGAGACAGCCTTCAGTCAAAGTTTTAAAAAACAGTTTGAACAGACGCCCACCCAGTACCGGCTGAATTGTTAGAACAATAACGTCAAATTACTGGATTAGCGCGAGCACGGCTTTGACCGGGTCTTCGCTATTACCAGACAATAGCTGCTTATGCATGGTGATATGCTGCATCACCTGAATTTGTGCAGTTTCAATATTCATTAGTTTTTCAATTTCAGCCGCCAGCTTTTCAGGCGTAGCATCGGCTTGAATCAGCTCCTGAATGACTTTTTTGCCGGCAATGATATTTGGTAGCGAATAATAAGGAATTTTGATGAGAAATTTCACCACATGATAAGTCAACCAATTCAGCTTATAGAAAGTCACCATCGGACGATGTAATAACATCGCTTCCAATGTCGCAGTACCTGACGCCAGCGCAATAATATTGGATGCATTCATGACCTGACGGCCGATTTTTGACTCGGTACCGCTGTTTTCCATTAAGCGGATTTGAATCTTTAGACTTTCAGGATAAGTCACCAGCAAGCGTTCTATCTGTTGCTTGCGCGCCTCATTAATTGCCGGAATCAGGAAAGTATAGTCCGGATATTTCTGATGCAGAATCTTGGCTGCATCCAGAACCAAAGGCCCCAAACGTTCAATCTCACCGCGGCGACTTCCCGGTAATAGTGCAATATGCTTCTGATTCGGATCAAGATTCAGTTCTTGTTTAGCATCGATAATCGGATTTTCAAGCGGCAACTGACTGGCCAGAGGATGACCCACAAAAGCGGCTGGCACATCCCATTTTTTAAAGAAGGTTTTTTCGAATGGGAATAAACACAGCACCAGATCAATGTTGGCCTTAATACCATGCACACGTCCCTGACGCCATGCCCAGACCGAAGGACTGACATATTGCACGGTCTTAATCGGCAACTGTTTTTGTTTAATGGTTTTCGACAGGCGCAGGTTAAAATCAGGTGCATCTATACCAATAAAAATATCGACAGGGTTTTTAGTCCAAGTTTCGACCAGCCCATCACGTACAGCAAAGAGTTTTTTAATATCCTTGAGAACTTCAACAATGCCCATCACCGATAAAACATCCATCGGATAATAGCTTTTAAAGCCTTCTGCGATCATTTGTGGACCACCGATGCCTTCAAATTCGGCATCAATCCCTTGCTCACGAAAACAGCGAATCAACTTTGCGCCAAGCGTATCTCCAGAGACCTCACCGACCACGATTCCAATTTTTAGTTTTCGATTTAGCAAGTGAGTTCCCTCTCAGATCCGTATTGAACTGTATTTAATCGTAATTCTAACATAAAGCTGGGTTTATGCCTGAATAAGCAGTGAGCATCTTATATTTTAAGAAAGGTATGCTTTAGAATTACTTAGCCTACTCTTAATCTTCCCTGATGATTTTTTCTATTGAAGTGGTTTTCCTGATTCATCTTCATTTTCAGGCAGATCAAAGTGTCCTTTAAAATAAGTGACCGGTCTTTCACGTTATTTTCTATAGCGAGGATGAACATGAAACTTCATTTAATTTTAAGCCCAGTGCTTTATCTTTTTTATGCATAAGTAAATCAATAATCAAGACAACGACTTATATCCAAAAGTCATAAGATATCCACGTTTTTTGATTTTGGCATATATGCATGTTTGGTCCGATTGAGTTTATTTTAGCAGGTGTGTTGGTAGGTTTTTGTGTTGGAGTAACCGGTGTCGGTGGTGGCTCATTGATGACACCCATTCTGATCAGCCTATTCCGGATTGAACCCCACATTGCAATTGGTACGGATCTGCTCTATGCCGCGATTTCAAAATTCTGCGGTTCTTTTGTGCATGCCAAAAAAATGAATATTGTCTGGCCAATTGTGATCTGGCTGGCAGTAGGCAGTATTCCAGCATCTTTTGCCACGCATTGGGTACTCGACAACTATTTAAGCCAATCGACACATTACAAGGCCGTCCTGACCATGGTATTGGGCTTTATGCTGACCATTACCGGCTTGTCTATTCTGTTTCGCACCCAGATCGAAAATCTTTTCAACAAATACCGAAAACAAGAACTGCCAGATATGACGCAGGATCTGGAAAAAGTAAAACTGCAAGCCAAGGAAAAGCGCATCGCCATCATGATTATGGGCGTTATCTTGGGTATTTTTGTCACCTTATCTTCAGTCGGTGCAGGTGCATTTGGCATCATGGCTTTAGTGGTGATGTTTCCGAATCTGCCGATGATTCGTATCATTGGCTCAGACGTGGTGCATGCGGTGTTACTGACGCTGGTTGCAGGCTTGGGGCATATGTCATCAGGCAATGTCGATTTCATGCTGCTCATGTGGTTATTGGTGGGTTCTATTCCAGCGATTATTGTCGGCACTTTACTCAGTTCACGGATGCCAGAAAAACTGATTCGCAAAATTTTAGGCATTACCTTATTTGGGCTCGGCCTGAATTTCATGCTTAACCCTGTAAAATCAAAACCGGCTCAACCTGCCGAAACAGCGATGGTCGTCATGAGCCAGAATTCCCAGTCCGTTTAATTTAACTATGCGATTCATCACTTTTTTTTCAAAGAAGTATTCATCTTTTTTATAACAAAGTGACGCATCATTCATGTTATATTCGGGCTATTAAACAACCTTTTCTATGATCGAACCAGTGACGGCAATGAATACACAACAGTCAAATCCCATTTCAGCATCAGATATTGATGACGTGAATATCCACAGCATGATTCCTTTGGTAACCCCTGCTGAGCTTAAAGCAGAATTACCTTTGACTGAAACTGCTTATCAAACCGTACTGCATGGTCGTGAAACGATTCGTAAAATCCTGGATGGTGAAGACAAACGCCTGTTCGTTGTCATCGGCCCCTGTTCTATTCATGATCCTGCGGCTGCACACGAATATGCTGAACGCTTAAAAGTGTTAAGCGAAAAAGTTAAAGACAGCTTATACATCGTGATGCGGGTTTATTTTGAAAAACCACGTACCACAGTGGGCTGGAAAGGCCTGATCAACGATCCGGATATGAACGACTCGTTCAATATCGAAAAAGGTCTGCGTATCGGTCGTAAGCTGTTACTTGAACTGAATGAAATAGGTTTACCATGTGCCACTGAAGCACTTGATCCGAACTCACCGCAGTATTATCAAGACCTGATTTCATGGTCTGCAATTGGTGCACGTACGACTGAAAGCCAGACGCATCGTGAAATGTCTTCAGGTCTGTCTTCACCAGTCGGCTTTAAAAACGGGACGGACGGCGGTTTAACCGTGGCAACCAATGCGATGCAATCGGTCAAACATGGTCACAGCTTCCTCGGTCTAAATGATCAAGGTCAGGTGGCTGTGATTCGTACTTCAGGTAACCCTTATGCTCACGTGGTACTACGTGGCGGTAATGGCAAACCGAACTACGATGCAGGCTCAGTGGCAGATGCAGAAGCGGCGTTGGCCAAGGCCAAAGTCAGCACCAAGATCATGATTGATGCCAGCCACGCCAACTCAAACAAAGACCCGTACCTGCAACCACTTGTACTTAAAAACATTTCAGAACAAATTCTTGATGGAAACAAGTCAATTGTTGGTATTATGGTAGAAAGTCATCTTAAAGGCGGTCGTCAGGACATTCCTACGAACCTTTGTGATATGGAGTATGGCCAATCAGTCACTGATGGCTGTATCGACTGGGAAACGACTGAAAAAGTCTTACTCGACATGCATGAGGCATTAAAAGATACTTTAGCTAATCGTTAAATGATCTGACAAACGCCATCGCCAAGATGGCGTTTGCATTTCTGAACAAGGAAATTTTATCTGATGAATCATATTGAAACAGCATTAAGCCAGATTGATAATTTTCAGTTTATACATGACCATTTATTTACATCCGGTCAACCGACAACTGAGCAGCTGCAGCTGATTAAAGAATACGGTGTGTCTACGGTCATCAATGTGGCATTAACAGATAACGACCAATATCTGCCACATGAAGATAAAATTTGCCTTGAGCTGGGCCTGAACTATATCCAGTTACCGATTTCATGGGAAACCCCTTCAGACAATCAATGTTTACTGGTACTCGAGCTGATCAATCACCTGATTAAGGAACAGATGGTCTGGGTACACTGTTCACAAAACTATCATGTCAGCTGTCTGATGTATTTATATCGTCAATACTATATGGACGTGGATCTTCCTACGGCGCATGAACATTTGCATCAAATCTGGGAACCGAATGAAACCTGGACAGGTCTCATGCATGCAGTTGCCCTACAGCTGCAAGGCCGTAAAGCAACCCAGGAACTGGAACGATCCCTGATTAATCCAAATTATTTTGTCTGAGCCTATTTATTATGGCTCAACAGCACGGTTGCCATAGATAAAATACCTTCCTGACGACCGGTAAAACCGAGCTGCTCAGTGGTAGTGGCTTTAATACTGATTTGAGTGACATCGACATTGAGCACATCTGCGATACTTTGACGCATGGCCAGATTGTGTTTGGCCAGTTTCGGACGTTCACAGGCGACCGTAATATCGGCATTGTTCAGCTGATAGCCACGATCCAGAATTAACTGATAAACATGCTTCAACAATACACGGCTGTCCGCACCTTTAAAGTTCGGATCTGTATCCGGGAAATGCTGGCCAATATCTCCCAGCGCCAATGCACCTAACAAAGCATCACATAGTGCATGCAGAATCACATCACCATCCGAATGTGCTTTCAGACCGTGCGTATGCGGAATTTGAATGCCTGCCAAAGTAACAAAATCACCTTCTTCAAATGCATGCACATCCAGACCCTGACCAATACGAATTTGTGCGATCACCTTATACATCCTTTAGAAATAGCCCATTGAAATCTTGTACACTTGCTTTCTATTTCGCTATAGTTAGACCAAGCGTAACACAGTGAAAGTATAAGCGATCATGCTACTGAAAACTGATATAAATATGTTGAAAATAATTGGCCTGATGCTCGGCCTGGGGATGATATCTGCGGGTAGTTCAGCGAACCCACTCGACTGTAACAACGACAGCAAAAAAACAGCGGCCATGAATAAAGTCTGCTCAGTAGCGCTGTCCGAAGCTCGGGAAAAACTCGCTGACCAATACTTGACCGCTTTTTTAATTACTGATGCCCCCGTTCGCTTATTGCAAGACACCCAACAGTTATGGGCAAATCGGTTACAGCAATGCAAAACCCTAGATTGTTTTAAACAGCAGTTTGAATGGCGCCTCGATGATTTAAATATCTATATTTCACTGAATCAAAGCCTAACTCAGCATTATATTAAGTTCGAGCAGGGACAAATGGCCAAACAGCCTGTGCATATCAAGATTCATCAACTGACTAAAGACCGCATCAAGATTGAAGGTCTGGCCTATCGCAATCCCAATAACCGGGCCGAAACGCAGACTGTTCCATTTTTAGCCTACACCACGCCTGCAGCAAAAGAACAGATCATGGATAATGAAAATGACTGCCGCTATGAGTTTAACTATAGTAAAGCGATTCTAGCCGTCAACACTCAGCAAAAAGGTTGTGAACGTTTTACTGGGGTTTATCGCTTATATGATTGATTCAATTTAAAAAATATTAAACACTTAACCTTATATAAAATGAGAAATTTGATGTAAAAAATAGCCCGCATGCTGGCTATCAATTTAAGCAGGATAGTATTGAGCAATTTCCTTGCTAATCAGTGCAGCCGTCGCAGCCGACAAGGTCCAGCCCAGATGACCATGGCCGGTATTATAAAATACCCGCTCATGTTTACCACGGCGCACCACAGGCATCATATTTGGCATCATCGGGCGTAAACCTGCCCAAGGTACGACATGCTCGGTAC
This sequence comes from Acinetobacter sp. YH18001, assembly GCF_013416975.1. Classification (NCBI taxonomy): domain Bacteria; kingdom Pseudomonadati; phylum Pseudomonadota; class Gammaproteobacteria; order Moraxellales; family Moraxellaceae; genus Acinetobacter; species Acinetobacter sp. YH18001. The sequence goes on from NZ_VPEU01000039.1 coordinate 13,245, forward strand.
ACAGATCAAAGTTACGATTGCTCCAGTCAATCAGTGGTTGAATCCGGTCTGCACGAATATCCCGGTTATAGCCATTAAACTCGGCGGTTCCTGCGACTCGTAAACGATCCTTACCCAGACGTGACAAGACAATTTTGGCACTTTCATCCAACAAGCTGACCCATGGTGCATTGTTTTGGCTCTGTTCATCATTCAGCTGCACGGTAATTGAATAGCCTTTGACCGGATAAACATTGACTCGTTCCCCTAAAATCTCGGCCAATTGATAACTGCCCACACCCGCACACACCACAATGGCATCTGCATTAATTTCCAGAATGTCATCTGTAGAATGATGTACATTTTCAGTACTGGGTTTGCATTTCACCCGAATATGTTGAGCCTGATGATCGACGGCAAAGACATCTTGGCCAAATTCAAATTTCACGCCTTTTTGCATGCAAGCTTTGGCCAGTCCTGTACTGAATTTATGAATATCTCCGGTCGCATCGCTCTGGCAGTAAAATCCGGCATAGTAATCGCCTGTTAATGCAGGTTCGATCTGCTTGATTTCCGCATTGGAAATGGCATTGCGCTCCAGTCCGCCGCTACACAACAGGTCATTGACCTTGATCGCGACATCGTAATCCGTCTTGTTATGATAAAAATGTAAAATGCCGCGTTTTTCCAGATCAAAATCAATCTGTTCTGTTTGGGCAATTTCATACAAACGTGCTCTGGCCAATAAAGCCAAACGTACAGTCTCTCGGGTATTGGCTTCATAATGTTTGATATTTCCCAAAAATTCCATGAGCCAACTATATTTATGCACACTAAAAGAAGGATTGAGCAAAAGTGGTGCAGTTTTTTGAGACATCCATTTGATACCTTTGAGTACCGTAGCTTTCTGGTTCCATACTTCGGCATTACAGGCTGAAAGCTGGCCGCCATTGGCAAAAGAAGTTTCCATGGCCGGATAGAGATGTCGATCTATCACAGTCACCTGATAGCCTGCCAAAGCAAGCTCATACGCTGTGGTTACCCCAGTAATACCCGCCCCAATCACCACGACATGACGCATAGACACCTCCTTGATTATATTGATGTCTTTTCCCATCTGTCATGTGTACCTGAGAGCTTCGGTCGCTGCATTGCACATCAATGCGAGCACCTTCCCCTTCGGTGAGTGATTGAACACTTCTCTCCAGAGTTTTTATCCATTATCACAGTCCTTTTGCCTGAGAGTTTCCTGGGAACTTGCTCCTTCGGCGAATGCAGAAGCATTTCTCTCCTGCAATAATGTTTTATTATCATGAGCAATTTATATACCATTTTATTCAATAAGACAGTTTTTATTTATGTGAGTTCACGTGAATCAATTTGTAATTACTGTTCCGAATTAAACTGAGTTATTGCTGCTGACTGATATTGCCCATCTACCAAATTTTTAGATTTCACTTTTGCTCTATTCAGCGAGATACAACAGATTCTAAACTTTATAAGATTTTAGGATTGATTTGATTTTGGCGCTTAAATAGAACCTTTATTGCTTAGGCTATTTTAATGGTTCAAAGCATAGAGAGTTTAAATTCAGGATTTAGATCTTATATCATCTATTTGAGAATCAAGGAATTTTAAATAATCCAGGAAAGTACCAATATTAAGCTTCCCGCCGCTACGACGGTTTGTACACTAATAATGCTCGCCATTAACTGGCTATCGCCGCCATATACCCGGGTTAACACATAAGACGCTGAGGCGGTAGGTAAGGCAAAGAACAATACCAATACTTGCGTGGTGAATGCATCAATCTGGAAAATTTTACAGACTAAAAATGCAATCAGCGGCATTCCAAACAGGCGACCAAAGGTCATCAGACTGAGTGGCAATACATCTCGCTGAAAGCCCTGAAACTTTAAGGCTGCTCCTACACACATCAGACCGAGTGGCAAACTGCATAGTGCAATCTGTTTAAGAAATTGCTCTGCTCCGGCCCAGAGTGCCAAACCGGAAAGATTAAACACACCACCCACAATACAGCCTAAAATTAATGGATTTTTAGATAAATCCAGAATGATTTTTTTCAGCTGCATATCGTGACTGCGGGTAAATGCCAGCACCGACAAGATATTCACCAAAGGAATACACAACACCATGATCACAGCGAAGATGGTCATGCCCTGCTGATGAAATAAGCTACTGACCGCTGCAAGTCCGATATAGGTATTGAAGCGCAACAAGCCCTGAACATAGACGCCAAAACGCGCATAAGATATCTGGTACATATGGCGCAAGATATACAGTGCGATACTGACCACGATCATGATACTAAATACCACCAGTACCACATCCTGAATCACATTCATCTGAATCTTGGCAGTGGCCAGATTTAAAAATAACATCACTGGAAATAGTGCATAATAATTTAACTTTTCTGCACCGCGCCAAAAGTCTTCACTCAACCATTGCCCATGCTTAAGCAAATAGCCAAAGCTGATCAAGCCAATAAGAGGAAATAAAGAAGTTAAAATAATTTGCAGCATGTGCCATCCTGGTCTGTTTCCTGTCTATTTTTCAATACCCTTTAGACGGTGCACAAAAACTAGCATATTTAGTGGCTGTTTCACTACTTAATTTAAGGGATAAAAAGCTTGAACTTTCATCAACTCATTATATTGATCTGATCATTTTTTCTAAAATCAGTAAATGTAACGGAATCAAAGGCTCTCCGACATTTTGATCTAGTGGATATGCTTCAATTTTTTCAGTCAATAGATAGCCCCGGCGCTCATAATAAGCAATCAATTCTGTACGGACATTCAATACTGACATTCGAATCACTTTCTTCTGATACGTATCAATAATATAAAACTCGGCAAAATCTAGTAACTGCTTTCCATAACCCGAGTTTTGTTGGTCTGGATCAATGGCAAAACTTCCAATTTCGATAGAGTCATCGAATTCAGTCAGCCCAATACAGCCAATGATCTGATCATGATTCTCTAATACAAAAAGCTTAACATTGGTCTGTGCCAAGAGAATCATTACCTGATCACAATTAATCCGTTGACCAGCAACCATCTTATGTTCATGTGTCCAGCCACGATTGGAACGATAAGCTGTATTGATCAATACAACAATGTTCTGGATATCTGTAGTTTTTGCCAAGCGAATATTGTTATTTTTCATTATATAAATATAAAAAAAGCCAGACCGAAGTCTGACTCTAATCGTATCCGCTTCAGATGAAAAGCGAATTATTTTGGTTCAATCGGCTCAAAAGGCGTAACTACATCGGCATTTTGCGCACGATGACGCATAAAGTGATCCATCAGCACAATCGCCAGCATCGCTTCTGCAATTGGTGTCGCACGCACGCCCACGCAAGGATCATGACGGCCTTTGGTCAACACGTCTGTATCTTCACGATCGATATTAATGGTTTTACCCGGAGTAGTGATTGAAGCCGTTGGTTTCAGTGCAATCGCGACACGAATGTCCTGACCACTAGAAATACCGCCTAAAATACCACCGGCATGGTTTGCCAGAAAACCGTCTGTTGTTAACTCATCACGTGTTTCATGACCAAATTGCTCAGCGACGCCAAAACCATCGCCAATTTCAACGCCTTTGACCGCGTTAATCGACATCATGGCATGCGCAATATCTGCATCTAAACGATCGAAGACCGGTTCACCCCAACCCACAGGTACTTTAGACGCAATAATTTCAAGTTTTGCACCGCAGCTGGTGCCTTGTTCACGTAGTGAAGTCACGAGCGCTTCAAAACGTGACACGGCATCCACATCGCCACAGAAGAATGGATTGTTTGGTACTTCATCCCAGTCCAGTTTTTCTGCTTTTTCAGTACCAATTTGTGTGACATGGCCACGAATTTCAATGCCAAATTTCTCTAACAGGAATTTCTTGGCAATGGCACCCGCTGCCACACGCATCGCTGTTTCACGCGCGCTTGAGCGGCCACCACCACGATAATCACGGAAACCGTACTTCTGGGTATAGGTATAGTCTGCATGACCCGGACGGAAAGTTTGCGCGATATTGCCATAATCTTTCGATTTCTGATCCGTATTACGAATCAAGAGCCCGATCGATGTTCCAGTGGTTTTACCCTCAAACACACCAGAAATAATTTCTACTTCATCCGGCTCTTTACGCTGGGTGGCAAATTTCGATGTACCCGGCTTACGACGGTCCAAATCTTTTTGCAAATCGGCTTCACACAGCTCAATACCCGGTGGAACCCCATCAACGATGGCCATCAGGCCCACACCGTGAGATTCACCACAAGTCGTCACACGGAACAGTTGCCCTATACTATTACCTGCCATGTCACACGACTCCTTATGCTTGAATAGACTGAATGAATAAATCGCGGTAAGTACGGCATTGCTGTGCAGTGAGTGCAAAGATACCTGAACCACCTTTCTGGAATTGTAACCAGTAGAAATCGACTGAATTGAAGTTCTGTTTCATCGCCCATTCCGAGTTACCGACTTCAATGACAATAAGACCGTCTTCAGTCAGGTAATCTGCCGCTTGTGCCAACATTTTACGTACAAGATCCAAACCATCCTGACCCGCAGCCAATGCCATTTCAGGTTCGTGATGGAACTCATCGGGAAGATCAGCCATATCTTCTGCATCCACATATGGTGGGTTCGATACGATTAAATCATATTGATTTTCAGCAGGAATTTTTTCGAACAGGTCAGACTCAAGCAAGGCCACATTAAACTGTTGGTTATGATGTTCACAGTTAATTTGTGCTACTTCTAAAGCATCCTTAGATAAATCAGTGGCATCGACTTCGGCTTCCGGAAAAGCATAAGCCAGAGCAATCGCGATACAACCTGAACCTGTACACATATCTAAAATACGGCGAGGCATTTTTGGATCTGGATTTTCAGGTAGATTGTTTACACCTTCACGCGCCTGATAATTTTCATCCAGGCAGTAAGGTGCAAAACGATTTTGAATCAGTTCAGCAATCGGTGAACGTGGAATCAGTACACGCTCATCCACGTAATAAGGTTTATCGTCAAAGTAGGCTAAATTCAATAAATATGAAGTTGGCATACGCTCATTGATACGGCGCTCCAACAATGCTAAAAATTCAGCTTTTTCACTTGGGAGTAATTTTGCCTCGAGAATTTCAGCATCCGCTTTCCATTCCAATGACATGCTTTGTAATACCAATGCTGAACTTTCAGCAAAATAATCTTCTGTACCTTGGCCTAAGTGCGCATCATATTGACGTAATGCTGTCACACCAAAGCGGATAAAATCACGAATTGTGCTTAGGTTTTCAGCGGCTTCCTGAATATGTTCAGGGCTAATAGTCGGTCGATCCACGTAGGGCGTCTCCAAGGTCATTTTTTTAAACGCCTTATGATACCTTGTTTTGCCTGCTTTTATAATGCTAAAAGTATGAAAAACACGAATTCTCTAGGCTCATAAAAATGATAAAATTCGTGTTTTTTTACCCAATCCTCAACCTGTCATTCTAGTTTTTTCAGAACAAGTTCAGACGATTCAAGCTATGTCTCATGTGGTGATTTATCGTGAACCTGGTGCATAAGAGCGGGATTGATAAAGATTTGCCTGATCCATAATCAAGGCCAGCATACATTGACCTTGTTGCTGTTTGGCATATTTCCCAGACACTCTTAAATTACATTGCTGCGACAGTTTACGTTCCCAAAGCACATGCTGACTGCGGATGGCCGCGGTCTGATTCGGATTCAGCTTTAGATAATTTTTATAGCTTTTCTTCAGACGTTTGTTATGTAGTTTCAGCTCTTTCTTTAGGCATTTCTCTGCTTTAGCGGTATTACCATAACTAAAGTTCATACACTGCGAATATTCCTTGGAATATCCTACAGCAGCCTGAGTCTGAACTGCACTACCCGCAAAAACTGCAACCAAAAACCATGCAAGACGCATAAAATCCCCTTTACCTAAACTGGTATAATTCCAATAAATGTTTAACAATCAATATTGTTTAAATTATCCATGAATATTAACGCAGTCCTTGCAAAAATCCTATGTATTTCTCCGGCAGCAAATTAAACAGTTGTGCAATTGAAAACGGGCCTATCACCCACATATAATCCGAATTAAATCTTCAAACGAGCCCGGTCCTATGAGCTATAAGCACAATAATCTTATGGCGATGCGCCAAAATTACTGGAATGACCAGGTTTCCGGTCAGGTGCAGCAAGAAAAGGTATTTTTGCAGTCAACTTTAATCCAGCATGGTGTATTTAGGAGTGCCACACTGGACGATGCCAAATATCTGTTTTTTGGTTTGCCGAGTATTGTGATTGTAAAAGGCTATGCTTTGGGCTTTATGCACGACAGTGTCCAGCACCTGATTCATCAACATATTCAAACAAATAAACAACAGTTACAACAACGATCTGAATTAAAAATCCAATTTCAAATGGCATAATGCCCTGTCTAAACTGATACAGGCTGGTGAATAAATGAAAGCTTGCCTAGCTTTTACTATGAATTCAGCGGCTTAAACTTTTTTAATACGTGCAGAAGCGCTAATATCCCCTACAATGATTTATTCTGCTTCATGCTGATGATGAAAGGATTGAGTTTACATGTCAGATCAGAACGATAAGCTTAAACAACTGAAAACCTCCTCTATGGATCGACGCTTATCGATCGCAAAGGCATCCTTGCTGGCAGGCACGCGTTGGGCGGCTTCCAGTGCAGGCTCCATATTTTCGAGTGAAGAAGAAAAAGAAAAGAAACGTAAAAAGGCCATGAAAGAGCAGGCGGATTATCTGGTTGCAGAAATTGGTAAGCTCAAAGGTTCAATCGTTAAAATCGGCCAGATGATGGCGCTGTATGGCGAACACTTTTTGCCAGAAGAAGTCACACAGGCTTTAAATACGCTCAACAACCAGACCGTGGCACTGGCTTGGCCAGCGATCAAGACACAATTACAGCAGCAGCTCGGTGCAAAGCTGAATGATCTCACCATTGATCATGAGCCTTTGGGCACTGCATCTTTAGCCCAAGTCCATCGCGCCACCCGCAAATCTGATGGCATGGAACTGGTCTTAAAAATTCAGTATCCCGGTGTGGCAGAAGCCATTGATTCGGATATGAGCCTGTTTAAAAACATGCTCAAACTGACGCGTCTGGTGCCGCAAACCCGCGAGTTTGACCAGTGGTTCGATGAAGTCCGTGAGATGATGCATCGTGAAGTGGACTATCAGATTGAAGCAGATACCACACGGCGTTTTGCTGCACGTTTAAAAGACGATCCGCGCTATATCGTGCCGACGATTATTGATGAGTATAGCTCTGATCGCGTGCTGTGCATGACTTTCGAACGCGGTGTGCCGATCAATAGCCCAGTAATGTTGTCTCTGCCACAAGAACGCCGCAACCAGTTGGGTGAAGCATCGTTAGAAATTGCCGTACGTGAAATTTTTGAATGGGGTGAAATGCAGACCGATCCGAACTTTGGGAATTATCTGGTTCGTCTGGGCAATGGCGAAGATATTCCTGACAAGATTGTCCTGCTCGACTTTGGTGCCATCCGTCAGTTTGACCAGCATTTGCTCAGCGTCGCGCGAAATCTGATTCAGGCCGGTTATCATCACGACTCAGACATGATGGTCAAAGCCATGACCGGTTATGAGTTTTTTGATTCAATTCCGCAAAGCATCAAGCCGGATATGGCCAAGGTCTTTTTACTGGCCACTGAGGCTTTTAGCTCACCATTGAATAATCAGGAGCTGCCAGCTAATGTGATGGATCAACATAATCGTTATGACTGGAAAAAAAGCCAATTGCATAGCCGTGTCATGCAACAGGCTTCAAGATCTATGGCTTCGCGTTATTTCAGTGTTCCACCCAAGGAATTTATGTTTATTAGTCGTAAATTCATCGGTGCATATACCTTTATGACCGTGATTGATGCCAAAACCAATGTGCGTGCCATGATCAAAAATTACCTTTGATACCCTAATAGACGCTACATAGAAACCCGGATGATTTTGTCATCCGGGTCAATTTTTATTCAAAAATAATTTTCTCTTTTCTTGTTTTTAATTATATTTTCATAAACTTAGCTTACCATCTATTAACTTTTAATAACTTAAAAATTGTCAATCATTCATGTCAGCGATGACATGGTTTTTTCTTGGCGTGCATGTCAGCATGAATAAAATAACGTGACAACACCCATAGGATAATCAAAATGAATAATATGGTGAACAAAGCTCAAGGATTTGGCTTGTCCATGCTGACCAAAATTGCGGGTAGCGAAATATTAGATCAATTAAAGCTGCGTAAATTTATAGAAAAATCCCTGTATCAAAGTTCCAAAGCAGGATTTAAAACCCTGAGTCAAACCCAGAAAATCCTGAAATCTGGCCAGAACATTCAAAAACAGCGTCTCCCCCCTCAATCTAAAGCACTGTTTGATCTAAACCTGTCTGTAGAACAGCAACTGACCTGCGATGCGATGCAGAAATTTGCTCAAGAGGTACTTTATCCATTGGCGCATGCTGCCGATCAGCAGGAAATATTTCCGTATGAACTGTGGCAATATAACACCGATCTCGGTCTGAATTTCTATGCCTTGCCCGAAGCTTTAGGGGGTATCGCCTGCGAACAGAATATTGTCAGTAATATTTTAATTGCACAACATTTGGCTCGCGGGGATTTCAGTTTGACTGCCGGTTTACTGTCTAGCTTTAGTGTGATCAATGCCATTACCCGCTGGGGTTCAGAGCAGATTCAGGCAAAATATCTTGGTGCTTTCGCAGAAAATCCAGAGCTGAAAGCAAGCTTTGCGGTACAGGAAGAAACCGCCGCATTTAATCCGTATCAACTAAAAACTCAAGCGATTGCTCATCAGGCGCATTATCTGATTAGCGGTGAAAAGACCTTGGTCATGCTCGGAGAAAATGCGGATCTTTATCTGGTCAGTGCCGATCTAGACGGAACACCTGAGGTCTTTGTGGTACAACGTGACCATAGCATTACTGCAAAAAAATCCCCTGCCATGGGTCTAAAAGCAACTGAAAGCGTCACACTTCAATTTAAAAATACACCAGCGCAGCGTTTGGGTGATGATGATTTCGATTATCATACTTTCGTTGATTTAGGCAATTTGATGTGGTGTGCCATGGCCGTCGGCACTTGTGAAGCCGTGAAAAAATACTGCATACAATATGCCAATGAACGGACTGCCTTTGGCGAGCCCATTTCCCATCGTCAGAGTGTCGCTTTTATGATTGCCGATATGGCGATTGAAATTGATGCCATGCAGATGCTGATTTTCAATGCTGCCAGTCTGGCTGAATCCGGCCAACCTTTTCATCGTGAAGCTTATCTGGCACGTTTACTCTGCGCAGAAAAATCCATGAAAATCGGTACAGATGGCGTGCAGATTTTGGGTGGTCATGGCTTTACAAAAGAACACCCGGTCGAACGATGGTATCGAGACCTCAGAGCCACTGCGATTGTTCATTCTGGCCTACATGCCTGATCGGAGAATAAAGAGAACTATCATGAATCTACAAAATCCAAAAAAATTCAGACTCCTGATTGATCAAGCGCATGAAGTTGCACTCAATGTACTCCGCCCTATTTCGCGTAAATACGATAAGGCTGAACACACTTATCCTAAAGAGCTGGATATGCTGGCCTCCATCGTAGATGGTATGAACCAAGGCAGTGAAGGTATGAATGCGGGCGCAGCAGTGAATAAACGGGGCGAGACCGACAGCAGCAATAAAAATGGTATTAATATGTCTACTGCCCTGAGTATTATTGAAATGTGTTATGGCGATACGGGTTTATTGCTGTCTATGCCACGTCAAGGTTTAGGAAATTCAGCTATTGCAGCGGTGGCAAATGAAGAACAGCGACAACGTTTTCATGGGACTTGGGCAGCCATGGCGATTACCGAACCTGGTTTCGGCTCAGATTCCGCTGCAATTCGCACCACTGCGACCAAAGATGGTGATGACTATATTTTAAATGGTGAGAAGATTTTTGTGACCTCTGGGGAACGTGCTGATGCGGTCGTAGTCTGGGCAACATTAGATAAAAAACTGGGACGATCGGCAATTAAATCATTTGTGGTGACCAAAGGTACGCCCGGAATGAAGGTTGAGCGCCTGGAACATAAGTTAGGAATTAAAGCTTCGGATACTGCCACGATTCACCTGATCAATTGTCGAATACCTGCGGCAAACTTGCTCGGTTATGCAGAAATCGATGTTGCAAAGGGCTTTGCCGGTGTAATGGAAACCTTTGATAATACTCGGCCATTGGTCGCTGCCATGGCAATTGGCTGTGCCAAAGCCTCGCTGGAACGTATCAAGGAAATTTTTAAGGATCAACTGGATTCCAGTTATGCCACGCCCTATTTACAAAGCTCCAATATCGCTGCACAAATATATCGCATGGAAGCAGAATGGGAAGCTGCACGCTTGCTGATGCTCAAAGCGGCGTGGATGGCAGATAATCATAAACCGAATTCACGTGAAGCATCTATTGCAAAGGCCAAAGCTGGACGTATGGGGAATGAAATCGCCTTAAAATGTGTAGAATTGGCAGCTGCGGTAGGCTATAACGAAACTGAACTGTTAGAAAAATGGGCACGTGATTCCAAGATTCTGGATATTTTTGAAGGTACCCAGCAGATTCAGCAACTGATTATCGCCCGACGCGAACTGGGTAAATCTTCGAGTGAGCTAAAATAAAACTTTATCGAAGGAAAATTGAACGAAAAAGATGGCTTTTTTAAAGTTTTCGGACTATAAAAATTCCATCTTCTTTTATGTCATGTGCTATGTATTCTATTCGTCCCATTCAGCCTCAAGATAATGCTCAAATTGCCAAGATTATTCGTGACGTTTCCATGGAGTTTGGTCTGGCAGCGGAGTCCGGTTTCGCTGTAGGTGATTCAATCCTGGATCACCTGTATGACGTATATCAACAGCCAAATTCTGCCTATTGGGTCATTGTTGATGAACAGGATCAGGTCTATGGCGGTGGTGGTATTGCTCCACTACAAGGTGATCACAATATTTTAGAAATACAGAAAATGTATTTCCTACCAGCCATTCGTAGATATGGCTTTGCAAAACAGATTTTGAATTTGGCCTTTGATTTTGCCCGACAACATAAATTTGAACGGATTTATCTCGAGACTACCAAAAATCTTTGGCAAGCGGTGAAGCTGTACGAGAACTTAGGTTTTGAGCATCTGGATCGGCCTGAAGGCGACACTGGCCATAGTCAAGCCTGTGAAGTCTGGATGCTTAAAAACCTAGCCTAATCGATGTCGATCCTCATCTTATCCATAACACCAAGAAAAGCCTTAAATAAATATCTATTCCAACCGGCTTTTCTTTAATCATCTCTTCATAAATCATCCATGATTCAAGTAGATCTACTTTGACTTTGTAAACAAATCATATAATTTCTTGACGATTTTTATACATCTTCCTAAGATCAGTTTAATTTTAAAAATACATGGAAGCTGAAAGTTGTTAGGCAAATTTTCTGTTAGAAAAAACTTATTATTACCAGTATTCAATAGCACAATTTTTAAAATTGGGCTGCTTGGTCTAAGTACCGTGTTATTTAGTGCCTGTTCTTCTCTCGGCGGCAATTCTTTAGAAAAACGTTCTGCTCAACTGTCTAAAGGAATTCAGACAGCCTACGGTGTTCCAGCAACCACAGCAACTCGCGTTTCACCTTTGATTATTCAGAATGCAGAAAAAAATCGTCTGGATCCATTACTTGTAGCAGCCGTAATTCGTCAGGAGTCAACTTATCGTAGCCAGGTGGCTTCACATGCTGGAGCTGTTGGCCTCATGCAAATTATGCCAAGATATTGGCAAGCGACTTGTGGTGATGATTTATATAATGAAGCTATAAATATTTCATGTGGTAGCCATATTCTTTCTCGTTATCATGAATCCAGTGGTAGCTTAGAAAAAGCACTGGGCTATTATAATGTAGGTCCGACTGCCTATGAGAAAAACCGTAAAATGCGTAAGCAAGGCAAACGTTATGCACAACAAGTGAAACAGCATAAAAAAGATCTGAAGAATGTAATTTAATTTATCTTTAACATAATGCTTGAATCAGTTTAAAACTCCTGAAATTAAACTGATTCATCTTTTATCGGCTATATTGATTCGGCTTTGTTGTATAAAGGTTTGAAAGGCTGAACTCCTCTAAGTAATCCAAATTTAAGAGACAACTTGGGTATGCGGGCGACCTAATTCTGTGAATTTATTCAAAACCGCTACGCGTGCGTGGATCTCATTTACCTGACTCGGAAAGCTCCTTGCTGTTAATTTATCGCCTAATAATTTAATGCAATGCATTTTGGTTTCCACCAAACTTCGACGGTGATAATCAGACCACTTTTTCCAAAGGGACCTACCTAGCCGTTTGACTGTCTTTAATAATTCGTTCCGCTCTAGAGACCTCGCTTGTTGATCTTTCCAAGGCTTTGCATTCTTCCTAGGTGGAATGATCGCATATGCATCTCGATCTAAAATGACTTCTCGGCAGTGCTTTGTGTCATAAGCACCATCTGTATAAACAGAATCAATTTTTTCATCCAAGGAAATTTGAGCAAGTAAATCTTCGAGTACTTGTGAGTCGCTGACATCATTTGTGGTGAGTTGTACTGCACGTATTTGCAGGGTTTTAGCATCTTGAACCGTACCGGGTTTGTCGGAGACTTTTTTATTTAAGTTAGGCCACCTGACCTAACGGATTAATCTTATCATAGTACATTGCTTCAAACTCAAAAGGCGATACATAACCCAGTGCACTGTGTACA
>NZ_VPEU01000003.1:0-135789 GCF_013416975.1 Acinetobacter sp. YH18001
TGGTCGGGCTGTTTATTTTCCTGCCTTTCATTTTTAACCAAGGTCGCGGATTTTTTAACACTGAAAAACTGTGGATGCGCACCTGGCGTGCGGTGGTCAGTCTGATTACCATGTATGGCTTTTGTTATTTTTTGATACAAATTAGTTTTTCTTGTTGATAACCTGGCTTTTTCTAACACTTCTACTACATTTTAAAATAATGAAAAATAACACTTATCACGTTCATTCTTTCAAACTTCCCACACTTTTGGCTATTTTTCATCTATTTTCAATCTGCTCAACTATTTTTAATGCAATATAGTGTAAAATCTAGAAAATTTTTTCTGGAAGGAAGATCATGTCGCAGCTTTCAACAATCATTGAAAAAGCGTTTGAAGATCGTGCGAATTTCACAGCTGCAGATTGCCCTGCTGAAATCCGTCAAGCAATTGAGGACGTAATTGCTGGTCTAGACAATGGTACTTTACGTGTTGCTGAAAAAATCGATGGTGAATGGATTGTTCATCAATGGATTAAGAAAGCGGTATTGTTATCATTTAAATTAAACGACAACAAACCAATGCAAGCTTGTGATCTTCGTTTCTATGACAAAGTAGATACTAAATTCTCAGACTGGACTGAAGAACAATTCAAAGCGGCTGGCGTACGTGTAGTCCCTCCCGCGGTGGCGCGTAAAGGTTCATTCCAGGCCAAAGGCGTGATCTTGATGCCTTCTTATGTCAACATCGGTGCCTATGTAGATGAAGGTACGATGGTGGACACATGGGCAACTGTGGGTTCATGTGCACAGATTGGTAAAAATGTTCACTTGTCTGGTGGTGTTGGTATTGGTGGTGTACTTGAACCACTTCAAGCCAACCCGACGATTATTGAAGATAACTGCTTTATCGGTGCACGTTCTGAAATCGTTGAAGGCGTGATCGTTGAAGAAGGTTCTGTAATTTCAATGGGCGTATTCATTGGTCAATCGACCAAGATTTATGATCGTGCCACTGGTGAAATTCACTATGGTCGCGTACCAGCAGGTTCAGTCGTTGTTGCAGGTAGTCTGCCTTCTAAATGTGGTACTTACAGCCTTTATGCTGCGATTATCGTGAAAAAAGTAGATGCGCAAACTCGTTCCAAAACCAGCCTGAACGATCTATTACGCGAAGACTAATATGTCTTAACTTAGAGGGCACATTGGTGTTCCTCGGAGCTTCAAGCGCTCCCCGTCTCTACGATCAGTCATGATCGTAGGGATTTTTATTTTTATACCCGGTTATTTATTTCTCAGTGGTTAGTTTTGTTATGAATACGCTTCGTTCTTCCGCAATTCCAGTTTCTGATCCGTCTGCGGGTTTACGCATTACGGAGATCTTCTATTCATTACAAGGTGAAGCCAATGCTGCGGGCTTGCCAACGGTTTTTATCCGCTTAACCGGCTGCCCGTTACGCTGTACATACTGTGACACCACCTATTCATTTGAAGGTGGTCAGCGTCAGTCTCTGGATGAAATTATTCAGACCACGCTCGATTTTAAAACACCCTATGTCTGTGTGACCGGTGGTGAACCACTGGCTCAACCGAATGCCCTGCCTTTAATGCAGCGCCTTGCTGATTTAGGTTGTGAGGTTTCTTTAGAGACCAGTGGTGCTTTAGATGTTGCTAAAGTAGACTCGCGCGTTTCCAAAGTTCTAGATTTAAAAACCCCAACTTCAGGTGAAGTTGCACGAAATTTGTTATCCAATCTGGATCATTTAACGCCACATGATCAAATCAAGTTTGTGATCTGCAACCGTGAAGACTATGAATGGTCAAAGCAGCAGCTTGAACAGTATCAGCTTCAAGAGAAAGTCAGTACAGTCTGGTTCTCGCCTGCATTTGCGGTTGAAAAAGGCGCGGTTCGTTTACCGCAACTGGCGCGTGATTTGGCTCAGTGGATTTTAGAAGACCATCTCCCTGTTCGTTTCCAGTTACAGCTGCACAAGTTGTTATGGAATGATGAAACTGGTCGTTAATTTTTTGTAAAGTTACTTTTTTGGAGAATCAGCTTATGCGCCCTCGTGCCATTGTTCTGTTATCTGGCGGATTAGACTCAACTACATGTCTGGCTTGGGCACAGGCACGCTACGAATGTATCGCGATCAGTTTTAAGTATGGTCAGCGTTCAACCACAGAGCTGGATGCAGCCAAAGCACTGACTCAAGCTGCCGGTGTGGAACATCGTGTGATTAATATTGATCTGGGCAATCTGGGTGGCTCAGCCCTTACCGATCATAGCATTGAGGTGCCTGATCATGAACAAGCCGGTATCCCGATTACCTATGTTCCGGCACGTAATACCATCTTCCTGTCTTATGCTTTAGCCGCTGCGGAAGTATTTAAAGCCGAAGCAATTGTGATCGGAATTAATGCGGTTGATTACTCGGGCTATCCGGATTGCCGACCGGAATTTATTGACGCATTTGCCAACATGGCACGCCTTGCGACCAAGGTTGGCGTAGAGGGTCAGGCGCTCAAATTTGAAACACCTTTGTTACATTTATCCAAAGCAAATATTATTCGCTTAGGTATTGAACATGGCGTAGACTACAGTCAAACGGTGTCATGCTATCAAGCAGATGACCAAGGACGTGCCTGTGGCAAATGTGACAGTTGCCGTTTACGTAAACAGGGTTTTGCGGACGCAGGTGTTGAAGACCCGACACGTTATATACCGTAATAACAAGGTAGAGTTTATGAAGAATTTAAAATCAAGCATCGTGCTTTCAGCAATTGTTTCAGCTGCTGCTATGTTCGCAACAACGGCTCAGGCAGCTGATGACAAATTACAACAAGCTTATAAAAGCACCAATGTAAAATCTGCATTGATCAATGTTTGTAAAGATGAAACTGGCAAAGGTAAAAAACTGACCGCTGCTGAAGTCAGTAAATATTGTACTTGCGCTGTTGAAGCAGATGGTAAACTAACCAATGCACAAAAATGGGAAATCCAAAGCACCATTAATCAGAAGAAAAGTCCTGGAACTTTAGCTTTTGTACAGAAGCAGAATAAAGACCTGCAAGCATGTTTTGGTCCACAGTTAACAGGCAAACTGAAAACTTTGACTGAAGAAGCAATGAAATCAGCTCAAGCTGCGCCGAAGAAATAATATCTCATTATTCTTTGATGAAATAAGCCACTATAATGTGGCTTATTTTTTTGAAAAATTTAAATAAAACAGGAGTTAATATGACTGCCATCAGTTTGCTTGACCAGAGTTTCCCTGCAACGACAGCTGAAATCAATTTAACCCAGCTGGATACAGAATGGCTGGTGATTTATTTTTATCCTAAAGATTCTACTCCGGGTTGTACCACTCAAGCCGTCGGATTTTCTTGTTTAAAAGATCAGTTTGATGCTTTAAATACCACCATTATTGGCGTATCTCGTGATTCGGTCAAAGCCCATCAAAACTTTACTGAAAAGCAGAATCTGAGTATTAATCTGATCAGTGATAAAGAAGAAATCCTGTGTAATCACTTTGATGTGATTAAAGAAAAAAACATGTATGGCAAACAAGTCATGGGGATCGAGCGCTCGACTTTTATTTTCCATAACGGCGAACTGGTCAAAGAATATCGTAAAGTCAAAGCCGCAGGTCATGCCGAACAAGTCCTGGAAGATTTAAAAGCTCTGCAAAGTGCTTAATTGACTATTTCCTGCAAGGATAAAAGCTCGAAAAAATCGGGCTTTTTTTGTGATTACTTTGATGTAATACAAGCATTTTATATGTCTTCTATGCTTCAATTTTTAAAGCTAAGCAATAGACATGCAGCAGTCTATTAAGCTGAAAAAAGACTGTATTCAAACACCCTTAATTAACTTCACAATGACCCGAGAGATGCAGATTCACTTTCTCCCCTACGCCTGCGATCCCCTTTCTCATGCCGAAATCACTGCGGTTAATCACTGCAAATGCCTGGACTTCGAGCAAGTTGTCATTAGACAGACTCGACTTAAAGGTGGTTTCAAAAATCACCGGTTTGGTCACACCACGCAAAGTCAAATTGCCTAAAACATTGTATTTACCATTGCCCAGGTCTTTAAACTGGATACTTTTAAAACTTACCGTTTTATATTTTTCAACATAAAAAAGGTCTTCACCCAAAATCATATGTTTCAATAACGGTTTATTAAAACTCAAACTCTCCACATCCATGACCAGATGCGTTGAAGCATTTTGCGGTGCTTTGGCATCAAACTGCATGCTGGATTGCACCTGATTAAACTTGGCTTTGACCACAGTCAGTCCCATTGACTTGATCTCAAAGCCGACATCACTTTTAGGAGTGAGCGTCCATGATTTTGCAAAAGTCTGACTGCTGAAAAATAAACAGATTGCCAGGCCAATCAGTCCAGTTTTTATTGTTGTTTTCAATTTTAAATCCACCTTGTTTAATTTCTTATTGATCGGATTTAGGTACACGCTTCAAGCTGAAATTAAATTTTCTTTTCAGTTTTAGAATTTTTGTTTTCGTTATTTTTATACCAGTTAACTGAAGTTTTTGTAAAACCCTTAGTGACTAATGGAAAAAATAATCGTTAGTATTTATTTTTAAGAAATGGCCTAATCGAAGTATGCTCATCGAATGGAGACTGTTAATACTTTGATTTTAAAATTCATCTCCTAAATATGATCATATATTTCAACAAAATCTGAAGTAAAATTTGCTTACACAGCGAGCACTGCAAACTCTATTTTCTATTGTGATTCTCTTTGAAAAATGTTTAAAACAGAATGTCTAGACAAATATCAATTACAGACCTTACTCGCATTCTCTTGCTCAAAATATAAAAATCCTCAATTGAGGATTTTTATATTACCAGTTGAATTAAATACTGAGAATTAATGACCCTGCGACGATCCACATGGTACAAGCAATGAGAGCATCCAGAACCTTCCAGGCATGGCGATGCTGAAACCAGGGTGTCAATATCTTTGCCCCATAGCCCAAGCTAAAAAAGAAAAACCAAGATGCACAGACAGCACCAAGCGCAAACCACCATTTTCCTAGGCTATATTGCGTTGAAATTGAACCAATCAGGATGACGGTTTCTAAATAAACATGCGGGTTTAACCAGGTAAATGCCAGACAGATCATCAACACTTGTAAAAAATGTGCTGTAACTTGATCACTTGGAGCCAAAACTTCTGTTGATTTAAATGCACTGATTGCATGTTGCAGACCATAATAAAACAGGAATCCTGCGCCGATATATTTAGAAAACATAACCGCATTTGGATAATGTTCAATGATGTGAGCAAAACCAAAAACACCTAATAATATCAAAATAGTATCAGACAAGGCACACGTCAAACAGACCAAGAAGATATGCTGCTGTTTTAAACCCTGTTTTAGTACAAAGGCATTCTGCGCCCCGATACTGACAATCAGGCTCATACCTACAGCAAAGCCACTGACCATATAACTCAACATCACATTCCCCTTTTTTGAATACATGAATTATTCAACAAAAAGGAAGCTATTCATTAAAACTAAGTTAATATCAATTTAACTAAATTTTTCTTAGATTATAGCGATGCTGAATGCGAAACAATGTAATGCTTTTTACGCGGTTGCAAAAACCGGTAGTTTTGATCTGGCCGCAGAACAACTCAATATTACTGCCTCAGCAGTGACCCTTCGTGTTCAGAGTCTGGAAAAACAATTGGGACACTTGCTGCTGGTGAGAGACCGGCCTTGTCGCGTGACTCAATCGGGACAAACTTTATTGCATTATTTACAGCATCAACGTTTGCTAGAACAAAATTTAATGCAGGATTTGGGTGGTCAGGTACAACAGGAAGGTTTTTACTGCCTGAATGTTGCCACCAATGCCGATTCACTTGCGACTTGGTTATTGCCGACCTTACAAGCCCAACTGATCCAGCATAAAATTGTGCTGCATTTTCAACTGGATGACCAATCACAAACCCATCATTTACTGGAAGCCGGACTGGTCAATGCCTGTTTAAGCACTGAAGCCAAAGCCATGAAAGGCTGTCTGGCCGAGCGGATTGGACCAATGCACTACCGTCTGGTTGCCACGCCTGAATTTGCCCGGAACTGGTTTCAACAAGGAATACATCGTGATGCCTTACGCCACGCACCGGCGATTCTGTTTAATGAAAAAGACCAGTTGCATACCCAGTATATCCAGCAAGAATTTGGCCTGAGTCCGGCACAATATCCTCACTTTTTTATTCCATCGACGCATGCATTTTTTGATGCCATTGTCATGGGCTTGGGTTATGGCTGGTTGCCGGATTATCAAACCCGGCAT
Organism: Acinetobacter sp. YH18001; assembly: GCF_013416975.1. Taxonomy (NCBI): domain Bacteria; kingdom Pseudomonadati; phylum Pseudomonadota; class Gammaproteobacteria; order Moraxellales; family Moraxellaceae; genus Acinetobacter; species Acinetobacter sp. YH18001. The sequence goes on from NZ_VPEU01000003.1 coordinate 6,312, forward strand.
TTGCTGGAATCAGGACAATTGATTGAACTTTCCGGTGAAATGCGAATTGAAGTCCCCTTGTATTGGCATCACTGGAAACAGCAGTCTCCTGCTCTGGCGATTCTGGGTGAATGTTTAAAACAGCATGCTCAGACCACCATGAATCAGCCTCTAGCCATCTGATCGAGTCAGGCCAGATTGCTTTTATCCTTCTGGACAAATTTTTGACTGAGTTGCTGATAGGTTTCGGTATGCTGGAATTGCTCTAGAAACTCAATCGTGCCTTGTGGAAATTTATCCCGTTGAATTTCACCGCGATAATAAGCTTCACGCATCGGCGTAGCGGATAAAGCACCTTCCAGGCTTTCCAGTTCGACCATTTCCCATTCCGGGAAAAATTTTAAATAATATGAAGAATCATCTTTAAAATGTCCAATCAGTCCGACTTTGGCATTCGGTTCTATGGCCTGATTTATCAGCGATTTCACCAGTTTTTGCCATTTTTCATCATTATAAACATCAATGACTTCTACAAATTGAATCCGCGCCTGATCTTCCGGACTAAAATTTGCAAGGATCATGGCTTCACGTTCCGAAGCCAGAAATGGATTTTTGATATTGCGTTCATTCTGCGCAGAACCAAGGGCCAAAATCACATTTTGACTGTGTTCCAAAGCAATCTGAATGGTTTGCATATGCGCCAGATGAAAAGGCTGAAAACGGCCAATGAAAACCAGATAATCAAATGTATAGTTCATAACAGATCATTTTTATGACTCATGAGTTGTGCCGCCCCAATAAATATGCGACATAATCAATCTCATAAAATCAAATTAAGTTTTAAAGCAAGGATAGTACGATGACACTGAGCTGTATTCAACAACCTCATGAGCATTTGCATGCGAATTTAGAACATGGCGTACTCACTTTAGCCATCAATCGCCCGGAAGCGAAAAATGCCTTATACAGCGAGCTGTATTTATGGATTGCTCAAGCGCTCGATGAAGCAGATCAGGACAATCAGGTGCGTGTGGTGGTGTTACGCGGTCAGGACACGGACTTTAGCGCGGGCAATGATATGCAGGATTTCATGAAATCTGCTGCGAAAAAAGGTCAGGCCCCTGCGGCTGAAGGCCCGCCCTTTATTTTACTCAAAGCGGCTGCCAAGTTTTCCAAGCCTTTAATTGCAGCGGTACGTGGCGTTGCAATCGGGATTGGGGTAACCATCTTATTGCATTGTGACTTGGTCTATAGTGACAATACTGCCCTGTTCCAGATTCCATTTGTCAGTCTGGGCCTATCGCCTGAAGGCGCTTCAAGCAAATTGCTGATTCAGCAGGCGGGCTATCATAAAGCGGCTGAATTATTGCTGACTGCACAAAAATTCAATAGCGAAAAAGCACTCGGTGCCGGTCTGGTGAATAGTATTGAAGAAGATGCCTATGCGGCTGCACAAAAACAGGCGCAGACTTTAGCAGCATTACCTTTGGCATCTTTGAAGCAAACCAAAGCCTTGATGAAACATAATCTGGATGAAATTGTGGCCTGCATCGATCATGAAGCAGAAATTTTCATGCAGCGCGTTGGCTCTCCGGAAATGCTGGAAGCCGTACAAGCTTTTATGCAAAAACGTAAACCTGATTTCACACAATTCAACTAATTTTCAAACTTAGGATCTCAATGAGCTGGTTTAGACTGCCTCATTGATTCCTTTACCTGTAAGAATAAAGAATATGTCTACTGAAAATTCATCCATTATTGCCCAGTCTCCTGAAACCATTGATAGCGCCAATCCTGATAAAAAACGTTATTATGAACCTGCTCCACAGGATATTGATGTCGATAATTTCCGTAAAGTGATCGAAAGTCGTCGTTCAGTGCGTAAATTTACCAAAAAACCAATTCCAGAAGATGTACTTGATGCTTGTCTGGATCTGGCGTTGCTGGCTCCCAATTCGTCAAACTTGCAGCCCTGGACATTTTATGTGGTACAAAACCCGGCGAAGAAAAAGCGACTGGTCAAAGCCTGCATGAGCCAACTGGCAGCAAAAACGGCTTCTGAGCTGATTATCTGTGTGGCACGTACCGACCGTATTGATGAAATGGCCAAACGGAATGTCAATGAATTTCCATATCCGGAAGCGCCAGCTGCCATCAAAAAATACTATAAATACATTCCATATAACTATAAAACCGGTTATTTAAATGTCTTTGGCAACTTTAAAAAAGTGGCTTTCAAAGTTGCCCGCACTTTAGATAAACAGATGCCTGTTTCTGCCTTTAGTCCAAATGATGCCAAACTTTGGGCAACCAAAACAACGGCACTGGCTTGCGAAAATCTGGTCTTGGCCTTACGTGCTTATGGTTTTGACAGCTGCATGATGGAAGGTTTTGATGAACCGATGGTACGCGATCTCTTGGGCTTAAATGATCAGCAATATCCAGTCATGGTGATTGGTGCAGGTGAACGCGCCAAAGACGGCGTGTTCTTCCCGCAATACCGTTTTGATCGTGAGTTATTTATCCAGAAAGTTTAACAGTAGCAATAGAAGAATAAATCTTTGATTTGATATTCTTGGCGATATGAATACCACTCTTAGGCAGAGATTCAGAAATGAATTTTCTGCCTAACCTGGGATCTCGGTTAATTTAGACATACCCTTCTTATCCTTCAAAGTAACATCAACCTATTAAATAAAGATTTAAATCTTCACGCGATATGAGACTGTGCCAGCACCCAAAGTGCTTATGCATCATCAAAATCTAAGAATAGTAAGTTCTCAATTTCCGGTCATCCATCCAGTTACAATGAAATCCGACGGGTACACGAACCGGTAAATGAATCGTGGCAATAGGCCCCTTCTGAATATATTGCGCATCTAAAATCACCACTTTCGATGGACTGCCATCTAAGGCGTGTAGATAAGACATCAGCCAGCCATCATTTTCTGTTTGAGCACCTTCTCGGGCGACAAAAACCGCCTCACCTGTAACCCAGTTTGCTCCAAAGGAATAGCTTGCTGTACTGCCGGTTTCCAGATCATGGTATAAGAGTGTATTACTGCTAACATGATAAGGATCATCAAAGCCGGCAAAGGAAACACTATAGGCATAGCGATAAGGCCGCCCTGTATAGGCTTCATTGATCCGCGGAAATTCCTGCTTGATATTGGATAATACAGTTCGAGTGACTTTTCCTGTTTGCTGCTCGAAGATCAATCTTTCCAGCCGAATCTCCTGATCTTCTATTGGTCCCTGAATGGAACTGACCAGTGCCTTGGAATGTACCACTGCATCCATCACTACATCACCTGTGTTCAGGTCATAAGCATTGACCGTATGAAAAATAAAACAGGGATCAATCTCATACCAGCGGATGTCTGCCGCACTGCCACCAAAAGGCAGCATACCTATACGAGCCTGATGTTTAGGATTCCATTGATAGGGTAATAGTGAGCCTTTTAAGGCACTACGCATAGAAAAGTTGACATTCAAATCCAGAATCAGCACCTGAGATTGAGTAATGGCACAGTCATGCACCATCGGGCCATGTTTGACTGGAATTTCGACATGATGTTGCAGTTTGCCTTGAGCATCAATATGTAAATAAAAAACCTGATGATGATTCAAGGCATCATAACAAACCGCATGAATATCTCCTGTTTCCGGGTCGATATGCGGATGAGCCGTAAACGGTAAATCCTGATCATTTTCAAAAAGTTGATGCCGTTTTGATTCCAGCTCACGATTTACTTCGATCGGATAAGCCCCCGCTTCGACCAGTGCCCAGATTTTCCCGGCAAAGTGGATGATATTGGTATTGACCGCATCCGCGACTCCACGCGTTTTCCCTAAAATCTGGGGTCTATGCAATTTTTTCTGCACACTGGCCGATCCGACATAAGCACTTTTATAGCAATGTGCTTCACCAGCTTTGAGTTTCAGCGCGTGAATCATGCCGTCACCGGTGAACCAGTGATAATTTCGTGGGTTCTTTACCGTGATCGGATTCGGGCCAATCCGCATCAGCGCACCTTCTAGTTCTACAGGAATTTGCCCATCTACCATCAATTGAGTAGCAAAATGCTCCTGTCGTTGTGGCGCAAATATGCCATCCAGATAGGGATTGTCATGAGAATAGGGAATGCGGCTATGCAGGATTCCCGCACCATGTTTGATAGTTTTACTGAGCGTATTCTTGAGGATATTGCCGAGCTGTTTTGACCACTGCATTATTATTTTCCTGTTTTATTTTTATGATGATGACTGATTTTATACTCATAAAAGGAGGTTAATCATTTTAAACAGATAAGCTGATGGTACGCTAAAACACGATGCGCACCATTACTTCTAGCAGCAATAAGGTTGCACGTTTAGACTTTAATATCCAGGAGCTGAATAAACTCAAAAGCAGGCTCTTCATAAGGATGGCTTGCTTTCAGAGCTTTGGCGACCTCGACCGCCTTTTCATCAGCAACCAGCATTTCTACTCGCCACTCTTCAACCTGCTCTAATTCCCCGACTTCACCAATATAAGGATCTGCACCTTGCTGCGCTTTAAACTGTCCTGTTCCCAGTACCTGCCAGGCACAGTGGGTATAATCTCCGATGCCGCCTGCACCCGCTTTAAACAAGGCTTCCTTAGTCACTTCAAGATGTTCATCTGGTACATAATAAATGAGTTTTAGCATGTTTCCCTTCAACATTTTCAATGGCTTATTTAAGATCTATTGTCCAGTGCCTGGGTAATAATATTCAATGCAGAATTATGAGAATTCTTGTTAAATGTTGCATAAAGTCCTAATTGTGGCAGGACTTGATCTGTTTGCACGATTTTCACATGCTCATTTAAAAAACGCAGCAGATATTCCGGGACGAAGCTAAAACCCATGCCCATATTGATCAGGTTAATATGTTGCAACACATTGGTAACCCATAGTATTTGGTCATGCTGCAATTGTTCAAAAGACATCAGGTGATTCAACTGCGCATAAAAGACTGGCGAGGCATTTTGCTCACACATAATCAACTGATGATTTTTCAATTCTTGTAACTTCAATGGCCGATCTGTGGGATGTAAATGCTCGGCTGCCACCAGATAAATCTGTTCATTCATTAAATGAATATTGTCAAAATCGGGATGTTGCAGACAATAGCGGGTAAAGCTTAAATCCAACTCGGCATTTTTCAGGCGTTGAATCTGCTCCATACAGGTCAGACTATGCAGATGTATTTTTAAATCAGGAATATTCTGCTTCAGTTTGGCCAGAATATTTGGCATCACTTTCAGTTCTGCAACATTTAAAAAGCCAATATGGATCTGGTTATTTTTCTGCTGCGCCACCTGACGCGCCGCGGCAACTGCCAGTTTGGCACTTTCAAGCGCCTGTTCAGCATGAATCAGAAAAGCTTGCCCTTCATCGGTCAGTTTGATTTGCCGGGATGAACGATCAAACAGCATTACACCGACTTCCTGCTCCAGATCCTTAATCTGCTGACTTAAAGAAGGCTGCGCCGTGAACAGCTTATCTGCTGCTTTGGTAAAACTCTGTTCCTGAGCTACTGTTAAAAAAGCACGTAAATGTCGAAGTTCCATAAACTCAGCCGCATATTCTCAGGCATTTTAAGCTGCCAAACGAGAAAGTAGTAAGAATCTCAATAGACCTATAGTTTATATGAATACTCCTATTGTATTGCCTGAATTTCACTACACTGGATTGTAAATATATTCAAATCTTGTTCTTCAGACAGACACATGGAGTCATGTATGACACAGCATTACGATACTGACGTATTGGTAATTGGCACAGGACCTGCAGGATCGACCTTAGGTTTAGCACTGGCAAACTATGGAATTAAAGTTCAACTCTTCACACAGTTTAACTGGCTGGCCAATAGTCCACGTGCACATATTACCAATCAGCGTGCTATGGAAGTATTACGTGATTTAGGCATTGAAGAACAAGTCAAAGAAATTGCGACACCGTGGGAACACATGGGCGAAAGCCTGATTACCACCAGTCTGGTCGGTGAAGAAATTGCCCGTTTAAGCGCTTGGGGCACAGGTGATGAACGTCATGGCGACTATATCAAAGGCAGTCCATGTCCATTGGTGGATTTGATTCAGCCGAAAATGGAAGCCTTACTGGTCAAGAATGCCGGTGAGCGCGGTGCAATCTATAACTTCAATACTGAATATTTATCGCATGTTCAGGATGAAAATGGTGTCACCGCTACTTTCCTGAACCGGATTACCAACACAGAATTTAGTTTAAGAGCCAAATATCTGATTGGTATGGATGGCGCACGCTCAAAAGTGGTTGAGCAACTTGAGCTACCACTCGAAGGTGTGATGGCGCGTGCGGGTACAGTCTATGTGACTTTTAAAGCCGATCTAAGCAAATATGTTCAGCACCGCCCTGCGATTCTGCAATGGATCGTCAATCCTGAAGCCAGCTTTGGTGATCTCGGTATGGGCTTGCTACGTGCCATTACGCCTTGGAATGAATGGATTATGGGCTGGGGCTTTGACATTTCCAAAGGCGAGCCACAAGTGACTGAAGAACAGGTTCGATCGCGTCTGAATACATTTGTTGGCGCTGAAGTGGAAGATGTCGAAATCCAAAAACTGTCCTACTGGTATGTAAACCAGACTTGGGCAACTGAATACTCTAAAGGCCGCGTGTTCTGTGGTGGTGATGCTGTACACCGTCACCCGCCTTCAAGCGGTTTAGGTTCAAATACCTGTATGCAGGATGCGTTTAACCTTGGCTGGAAACTCACCTATGCAATCAAAGGTTGGGCCGCACCTTCCCTCCTCGATTCATATACGTCTGAACGTGCGCCTGTAGGCAAGCAGATTGTCGCACGTGCCAACCAATCCCGTTTTGACTATAAGCATTTAAAAGAAGTCTTTGGTTTTGACCAAGGCATCACTACGCAAAAACAGATGCTGGAACGTATTTTTGCTGAAGATGAGCAAGGTGCCGAAATTCGTAAAAAGTTATTTGAAGCACTTGAAATTAAGCATTTTGAATTTAATGCCCAAGGTGTTGAACTGAATCAGCGCTATAGCTCAAATGCGGTGATGAGTGAAACTGAGCCCGAGATCTTTGAAAAAGATGAACAGCTTTATCTGCAAGCCACGACTCGTCCGGGTGCCAAAGTTCCACATACCTGGCTAATCAATAGCAAAGGCCAAAAGCAATCCACTTTGGATATTAGCGGTAAAGGCCGTTTTACCTTACTGACAGGTTTATCAGGCAAAGGCTGGAGATTGGCTGCCGAGGCTCTAGATTTACCTTATTTAGATGTAATTCAGATTGGTTCACGTGAGTATCGTGATGTCTATGGTACTTGGAATGCCAAGTCTGAAGTTCATGAATCAGGTGCAGTGCTGGTTCGTCCAGATGGTTATGTGGCTTGGCGTTATCAGGACAGTACCAATGCATCTTTTGATTATGAAAATACGTTAAAGGCGGTATTGAAGCAAGTTCAACTCATAATCTAACTATTCCATCAATCATATTTAATTGACCATCGACATGGATGTCACCTGTCAGCCTGTGGGATATAGTCATTCTATCAGTCTGACGAAGGGGTTTTGTCTTTCGGAGCAATGTTCCTCATGCCCGAACAAAAGCAAATATAGAAACAAAACTAAAAAACCACCTCTCGGTGGCTTTTTTAAAGCCAAATATCAAGAACCCTGCATCAAATAACTGCCCACAACAAACAATATTTGTAGTCCTACGACAATAGCAAACAACATCCAGCCTTTCTGACGCATTGCCGCCTTATCCATTATTCTAAGTGTTTTAGCCATGTCATCACCTCATACTTGAGAATTGATACTGAACTGATCTATTCCATCTTTCTTTTATAGTGCAATAAAGTTGTGCATAAAACATACCATAGCACTTTATATACAATATGAAAGCAAAATCTAAACCAAGTTCAGTGGGAGAAGTTAAATTAAAAAATCAGAATGCTTAAAAAGCAAAAATCCACCCCAAGGTGGATACGAATTAAGTAATTATAGATATTTTTAAATTATTTTTCCATAAAGTATAATTAAGTTAATATTTTTAAATGTTATTTATTAAAAATTAAGAAAATTAATGATTAGTAATTTTCTGATATTTCCACATGAGAAGTGACTTTGCTGTAAGCATGAATTATTCATTACATAAGTTCTCATTTGGAAGTGTGATACTTTTACCATCCATCGCTTTACTAAAAGCTAAATACGCCTTAAAGCGCTGTTTTGTGTTTGTGGTGACTGCAATGACATGCTGAACGACATTGGATGGTTTGTACAAAGTATCTTGAGAAAAACGCTCGTAAATGCAGCCTATCGCGCGCGATTTTTCAAATGCAATTTTTCGTAGCGGGTATTGCTGAGAAGTATCGAGTAATAAGCTCTCTTGCAGAACCATAGCCAATTGTTTTACCGCCTGTCTTTGTTCCATATTTATAAAATTCTTTTCAATATAGAGATCAATATCATCACGAATTCCGTTTTGATTCACATCAGGGCCTTCGATATCGCGATCACGATTGAGTTTCGGCAAATAACCACTTTGTTTTATTTCATCTAAATGCTTGATATTAGCTCGCCACATGTATGTATCACACCCCGCCAATGTGAATAGTGAAATAAGTAAAATGCACCTTGAGAATCTGATAAATATTCTTGGCATGAGGTACCTCTTTATTTTATATGCATCATCATTGTCAAAAAGCTCAACATCTATCCTGAATCTCAATATATTTTCATGATTTAGTAGATCTGTAGTGTTTACGATATTTCATATAAAAGATCGCAACAGCGATCAAATGCAAAGCTAAACACAAGATGATTTTTAAATGTGGACTATACAGCTCATCCGACATTTTTTCGAAGAGAGTCAAATAAACCAGACTATAGGAAACGAGTCCTAAAATGGTTATTGCCGTTATTTCTATTTTTAAATATGCACCATCTGCAAAGTTATAATCTGCACTAAAACACAATAATGCAAAGATAAAATATGTAAATATTTTCATGATTTAAACTGGTTACTTATTTGAATTATTTAAACGATGTTAACTCCGAAACATACATAAAAAAAGGGCTGCTGACGCAACCCTTTTTTAATCTAAAACCGATTAACCAATGAACTTACGTGCATTACGGAACATACGTAACCAAGCACCATCTTGATCCCAGTCTTCTGGTTTCCAAGAATGCTGAATCGCACGGAAGTTACGTTCAGGGTGCGGCATCATAATTGTTGCACGACCGTCTTGAGAGGTTACACCGGTAATACCTTCCGGTGAGCCGTTCGGGTTCAATGGATAATGTTGTGTTGCATTCCCCAAGCTATCTACATAACGCAGAACCACCTGATTCGATGCGTTGAGCGCAGCAAAGTTTTCCGCAGTTGCAACCGCACGACCTTCACCATGTGCTACAGCGATCGGCAGAATCGAACCTTCCATGCCCTGAAGCAATACAGAGTTTGATTTTTCCACACGAACATTCACCGCACGTGCTTCAAACACTTCAGAAGTATTGCGGTGGAAACGTGGCCAAGCATCAGCACCCGGAATCAGCGGAGCCAACTGAGACAACATTTGACAGCCGTTACAGATACCCAGCGAGAAGGTTTCCTGACGGTTAAAGAATTTCTCAAACTGGTCACGCAGTTTAGTATTGAACAATACTGATTTTGCCCAGCCGCCACCAGCGCCCATCACGTCACCGTAAGAGAAGCCACCACAAGTCACTAAGCCTTCAAAATCATCCAGGCTGATACGACCTGCCAGCAAGTCGCTCATATGTACGTCAACAGTATTGAAGCCTACTTTATCAAATGCTGCTGCCATCTCAATATGACCATTGACACCCTGCTCACGCAGAATCGCCATGTTTGGACGACGTGAGTTGATATAAGGCGCTTCAATCGCTTCATTCAAATCAAATGTCGGTTTCGCAATGATACCTGCATGAGATTTGTCAGTGATAAGAGCAAATTCCTGATCCGCAGTTTGTACGTTGTCACGTAGGCGCTGGATTTGGTGGGATACTTCCGTCCAAGCCACTTGCAGATCAGCACGTTCAAGTACTAGACCGTTTACAGATAACTGATCCGTGTTATTTACCGTACCCACCACCTGAATGGCATCTTTCAGGGTAGATGCTGTAACTTCAGCTTCTAATGCTGCCCAATCCGCTTTGCTGATTTGAAGCACTGCACCAATTTCTTCTGCAAACAGGCTTGCAGTTGACTGATCTTCTAAAGCCACACCCAGACGTGATGCGAACATCATTTCTGCAACAGTTGCGACTAAGCCACCATCACCGATGTCATGATATGCCTTGATCAGACCACGATTGTTCCAGTCTTGAACCAATGCGAAAAATGCTTTGAAGTCATCGAAGCTGTCGACATCAGGCGTCACAGAACCGATTGCTTTATACACCTGCGCCAGAATCGAACCACCTAGACGGAACTGACCTTTCGATAAGTCAATACGAACCAGTACCGACTCTTCATTTTTCAATTCAGGAGTCAATGTTTTACGAACATCGGTCACTGGTGCAAATGCAGTAATCACGCCTGACATTGGAGAAGTCACTGATTTGTCTTCGCCTTCATCATTCCAGGTGGTACGCATTGACAATGAGTCTTTACCGACTGGAATTGCGATACCCAGTGCTGGACACATTTCCATACCGATGGCTTTTACACCTTCGAATAGCGCTTGATCTTCGCCCGGTTGACCGGCAGCAGCCATCCAGTTTGCAGACAATTTAATGTCGCTGATTTTTTCAATCTTCGCAGACATGATGTTCGAGATTGATTCAGCCACTGATAAACGTGCCGATGCAGCAGGATTGAGCAATGCGACTGGTGGACGTTCACCCATCGCCATCGCTTCACCGGTGTAGCCTACTAGGCTTGTCGTTGTTACCGCAGCATCCGCCACCGGAACCTGCCAGCGACCGACCATTTGATCACGTGCCACCATACCAGTAATCGAACGGTCACCAATACTGATCAGGAATGATTTAGAAGCCACTGTCGGGTTTTTCAAAACGCGATAAATCGCATCTTTCAGATCTGTGACTTTAGCCGCGTCGAAATCATCGCCTTTGCGTTCAATCGTTTCATATGAACGGCTCATACGCGGTGTACCACCAAGCATCACCTGCATTGGCATATCCACTGGCTTGTTGCCAAATAACGGATCTTCAACGGTTAAGTGACGCGCTTCAGTTGCTTCACCGAGTACCGCAAACGGACAACGTTCACGCGCACAGATCGATTCAAATAATTCTAAAGAAGATGGACGAATCGCCAGTACATAACGCTCTTGCGCTTCATTTGACCAGATCTCCATAGGCGACATGCCCGGCTCAAGCGATGGAATCTTACGCAGATCCAGCACCGCACCGAGTTCATGGTCATTCACCAGTTCAGGCATGGCATTCGATACACCACCTGCACCGACATCATGTACAGACACAATCGGGTTCTGGTCTTCCATGCGCCAGCAAGTATCAATCACTTCCTGACAACGGCGTTCCATTTCCGGGTTTTCACGTTGTACCGAAGCGAAATCCAGGTTTTCGCCGAGTTTACCGCTGTCTACAGAAGATGCTGCACCACCGCCGAGACCGATCAGCATGGCAGGGCCACCGAGCACGATCAATAAATCACCGGGCAAGATTGGATCTTTTTCAACGTGATCTGGACGGATGTTGCCATAACCACCGGCAATCATGATTGGCTTATGGAAACCTTTAACATCGCCATTGATGTTTTGTTCAAAGGTACGGAAGTAACCATTTAAGGCAGGACGACCAAATTCGTTGTTAAACGCAGCGCCACCCAATGGGCCTTCAATCATGATTTGTAGCGGCGATGCCATACGCGATGGCTTGCCATAGTTTTCTTCCCAAGGCTGTTCAAAGCCCGGAATGTTCAGGTTAGATACTGTAAAGCCGGTTAAACCTGCTTTAGGCTTACCACCACGACCGGTCGCACCTTCATCACGGATTTCACCGCCCGAACCTGTCGCAGCACCGGCAAATGGTGCAATCGCTGTCGGATGGTTGTGAGTTTCCACTTTCATCAAGATATGCGCGGCTTGACTCTTATATTTATAAACCTGCTGGCCATTGTCTTCTTTGGTTGGATAAAAACGCTGGGTATCCGAACCGACAATCACCGAAGCATTGTCTTTATAAGCCGACAATACATCTGTAGGTGATTCTTTATAAGTATTCTTGATCATCTGGAACAATGACAATGGCTGAACTTCACCATCAATCGTCCATTCAGAACCGAAGATTTTATGACGGCAATGCTCAGAGTTTGCCTGTGCAAACATCATCAGTTCGATGTCATTTGGATTACGACCCAGCTTGATAAACGCTTCAGTCAGGTAATCAATTTCTTCCATCGACAATGCAAAACCAAATTCGTTGTTGGCCTTAACCAGTGCCTCTTTACCTTCACCTAGAATATCAATCGAGTTCAGTGGTTTTGGTGCTGTTTCAACAAACAGTACCGCAGCCTCTTCAATCGCATTGAATACGCTTTCAGTCATACGGTCATGCAAAATCTGTTGAACTTCATTTGATACGTGTTTTAGACCCTTCAACGTAAATAAAACGCCGCGCTCAAGACGATGCACCGGCGTATTACAGTTTTTGAAAATGTCTGTAGCTTTAGAAGACCAAGGCGAGATGGTGCCGACACGCGGTGTCACTAAAATTTGGATTTCATCACTTGCAGCCTGGTGCAATTCAAAAGATTGCCCATCGTTGAGAAGCTGTAAAGCTGATTGCTGTTGTTGCTCGCTGAGCGCTTGGTCAAAGAGGTAGACCCATTGACTTTCAATTGATTGAACAGAACTAATTGACGTCAAACGCGATAATAGTTGAGTTTTCTTAAAAGAAGAATGTGCGGGTGCACCGGCAACGATAAACATGCTGATTTTGGCTCCACGGGATGGTCTGAACAACCATGCCACAATGTGACTTGAGAGAGCGCATATTCTACTGTGAAATAAGGAAATCGGCTAGATGGCAAATACGAAAACTACGGCTGAAATATTCTGTATTTTTAAAATATTGTGTTTATTTTCAGGCAGGAAAATTGAATGTAGTCGCGTAGATTAACACAATTTGTTAAAGAAAAATCAAAACCGATTAACAATAATTTCACTTAAGAAAATTGTATTATTTTTCAACAGCAAGACCACTTAAAATGCGTACAGAACTTATTCTTGAGCCGTTATAAAAAACTTATTAAGGCTAGGCTAAAGCTTCTCGGGATAGACTGAAACAGTCGAGTTCATTTTTTAGCTCATCTCTCTGTCGGCGAGTTGCACTACTGAAATAATTTTGTATCCAGCTATCCCCATTCCGGGCTCCATTGCAGGATTTAAGACTCTGCCCCGCTGTTCTCCCTTTTCGAGCCTGTCTGTATGAGCAAACTATATCGCCTGCTTCAATCGACTTCCAGTAATATCCGGTAGCCCAGATTATTCCGATCACTCATCTTAATATATGAACTCTATTCAAAGATACCTAAATCTCACATATAAGACCCCACCATAGTTTCTAATAAAGAGTGAGAATTAAAATCAATAGATCTACTTTAGTAAATGAATTTCCAGGATATTAAGTCTGTTTTCACCGATATATTAACCAAAAATATTGATTCAAATATTTCTTAAATTCTTCGCTAAAAAGAGCGAAATTACATGCTAATCAATTGAAAATATAAAGCTTAAATTCAAACTGATTCTCGGCCTCTATTCTTATGCAAAAATTCAGAATATATAAGCATCATCAGACATGAATTAATGAAAGTTTTTTAGGCTATTATGAAAAAAATCACTACTCATAATGAAGAAAATAAGAAATATTAAAATTTTGTTACTTTTTCATTTTCTGACTGACATCCATCTTTATTCTAATAAAAAACCATGCAATAAATACCTGTAATTCCTATAAAAATATATAACCAACAGATCTACATTTTATAAGATGTTGAAATCAAAAATAGCCTTATATCAGCAAAGAATCTACATAATTAATGACTTCATCAGTAAATTTGATGATTTTATGTTAACCTCTACGCCAATTGCTGAGGAAATGTCCACATTCAGGACGCATGAATCATCCTCTTTTCTGCTGCAGATATGAATATCCAATTGATATTCAGACGCTGGTTTTTTTATTTTCTGTAGCTTCACTGCTCTGTCTAATCTAGAGCCTTAATCTGTTGCCAATGATTTAATTTTCAAAAACAAAAGGTGACCCGCTTAAGGAGTATGTATGTTTCAATTCACTAGTACAGCAACTGTACTATTGATGGTGCTTTTCTATGGCATCACCTTTCTATTGTCGTTACGCATTAAGCAAAAAAATGAAAATGTCGATGGATATATGGTCTCGAATGGCTCCATCGGATTTGGAATGTCTGCGGCCAGTATGACCGCCACCTGGATCTGGGCCGCTTCATTTTATGCAGCAGCTTCGTCCGGATATAAATACGGTGTTTCCGGTGCCTTACACTATGGTTTGTGGGGTGCACTGATGATTTTATTTATCTACCCATTCGGCAAACGTTTCCGCGACCTGGCACCCAATGCACACACTTTGGCAGAAATCATGCATGCACGGCATGGCAACCAGAGCCAGATGATTCTGGCAGGCTCCAATATTGTCGGAAGCGTGATCAGTCTGATGGTAAACTTTACCGCAGCAGGTGCGCTGGTTGAAATTCTGTCTCCCCTCAGCTTTATCCATGGGGTCTTGATTACCGGAATTGGCGTCCTGTCCTATACTTTATGGTCAGGTTTCCGCTCCTCGGTATTTACCGACTTTGGGCAACTGGTCGCCATGATTGTGGCGGCAGTGATCATTATTCCGACGCTATTTTTCACCCTGGGCGGCCCTTCACTGTTCCAGACCGGCATGCATAATCTGCAACCGGAACAACTGGATTTCTTTTCGAAAACCGCATTTTTAGAACAGGGTGCGCCATTTTTTGTGGCGGTACTGGCTTATGCGATTGGTAACCAGACCATCGCCCAACGCCTGTTTGCAGTGCGTAAAGACTTGATCAAACCCAGCTTCATTACTGCAACCATCGGTTATGCCGCGATTGTCGTCGGTTTGGGAATGCTCGGATTATTGGCGCTATTTGCCGGGATTCAGCCGATTGATGGCAACCTGAACAACCTGATTCCACAAATGGCAGCAACGTATCTGTCTCCATTTATGGTGGCCTTACTCTTTGTCATGGTGATTGGCGCGCTTTCGTCAACGGCGGATTCGGATTTATCTGCCCTGTCTGCCATCGTAATGACCGATATTTATGGCAAACAGATTGCTAAAAATCGTCCTGATCCGAAGAAAATGCTGTTTATTGGCCGGATGACCATGATTGTAGCCACCATGCTCGGTATTTTAATTGCCACGCTTAAATTCGACATTCTAGCGATGCTGATTTTCGTCGGTGCACTCTGGGGTGCCATCGTATTCCCGGTGATTGCCAGCCTGTACTGGGACAAGGTCAATGCCCGTGCCTTTAACTGGTCTGTCGGTATCGCATTTTTAAGCTTTCTGGTGGTTCGATTTGAATGGCTGCCAATTCAGGGTCTGATCGCACTCAGTTTTGAGCTTATGGCCACCATCGGTATTGGTGTGGTACTGGGTCTGATGAGCTTTGGCTTCTTTGGCAAGAAAGTCGGCCTGGTGGTCGGTATTCTGGCCAGTATCGGCTTCCTTCCATGGACCATCGGCTTCCTGCGTGATTATGGCACGCTATTGAGTTCCCTGACCGCCTACGGCAGCAGCGCCATTGTCTGTACAGTACTGACTTTAATGAATAGCAAAGAACGATTTGATTTTAAACAAATCAATAAGATGGTGATTGAATTTCACCAGGTATCTGAGAAAAGTAAATAAGGAGATTTCAGATGAGTAGTCAATTTATGACCCTATATGTACTTTTTTGGCCATTGGTGGCGACGATGATTTTGTTCGTCATTTGCATGGGGGTCTATAAAGACATCCAGGAAGCCAAGATCAGTGGTGAAGATTTGCTTTAGTCCACTTCTATCATGAGATAAAAACAGGTCAATATGACCTGTTTTTTTATAGCGATTGTTCAGCTGAAATTTCCACAGAGTTTTGTTTGTTCCGACAATTCATGTCGCAGCACTCTAGTGCTGTTGCTACTTTTTTGGCATGATGCACTTAGCAAAGAATTGAATAATGATAAATGACTCAAATGCGTTGGTTAGAGCTGCTTTCGACAGTTCGGATTGGTAGTAAAAAGCAAAGTACTGAACTGGCACGTAGCCCGTTCCACAAAGATTATGACCGTATTATTTTTTCACAAAGTTTCCGCCAGCTGAACCGTAAAACTCAGGTTCACCCTTTAACCCAGCACGATGGTATTCATACACGACTCACACATTCACTTGAAGTGTCCTGTATTGGGCGTTCACTCGGGATGCTGGCCGCAGAGAAAATAAAAGATCAGTTACCGCCCTGGATTTCCCCGGCCGATGTCGGTGCCATTATTCAGGCTGCCTGTCTGGCACATGATATTGGTAATCCCCCTTTTGGCCATGCCGGTGAATATGCCATTCGAGAATGGTTCGACGATGCATCGCATACCGATTTTTTAAAAGATCTCAGTCCTGAACAAGAAGCCGATGTACGTCAGTTTGAAGGCAATGCCCAAGGTCTACGCCTGTTGACCAAAATCGATTACCATCCCAATGATGGCGGCATGCGTTTGACTTATGCCACGTTAGGGGCTTATTTAAAATATCCGTGGCTGTCAAAAACCATGGCATCTCAAGTCGATTTACCTGCCAGCAATCGGGCCAAGTTTGGCTGCTATCAGGCCGAGAAAGAGATTTTAAAGCAGATTGCAGAACAACTCGGACTGATTCAGTTAGCTGAATATCATTACTGCCGTCATCCACTGACCTATCTGCTCGAAGCGGCTGATGATATCTGTTATGCCCTGATTGACCTTGAAGATGGTATTAGCCTGAATATGCTCAGTTATGACGAAGTTGAGCCGGTCTTTTTAAATCTGCTCGGTGATTATGGTATTCCTTCTGAAATCGCCATGAGCAATACCACCTGGCAGCAAAAAATTGCCGCCTTGCGTGGTCGGGTCATGAAACGTCTGGTCGATGAAGTGACAACGGCTTTTGCCCGTCATCATGACCAGATTTTATCGGGTCAGTTACAAGGTACTTTATTGCAATATTGTACTGCGGACATTGAAATCGGGATTAATCGCGCCAAAGAACTGGCACGGGATAAAATTTTTGAGCATCCGCAAAAAGCAGGACTGGAAATTATCGCGCATCAATGTTTGCAAAATATTCTGGATGCCTTTATTCCCTTAACAACGCCGCATAAAAACCTGAGTTTTAAAGAACAGCGCTTGATGTCGATTCTGCAACGTTCAGGGGCGAATTTTAGCGCCAGCCATTATGACAATATCATGCAGGTGCTGGATATTGTTTCGAAATTTTCTGATCATCAGGCTTATAACCTGTCGCAGGAATTACAAGGCAATAAAGCCGGATTGTTATAAAATATTCTGCTGTATGGGAGGATGATTGTAATAAAATCATCTATTTTACAGCGGCAGATTTTGCCTTTCCGGAAAATGCTGACTACTATGCAGCAAAACTGAATTTAGTGATGATAAAAGATGATTGGATGTCTGATTGGTGAAGTACTGGCTTTAGAAGCACCCACCGTACTGTTAAATGTAAATGGCGTCGGTTATGAAATTGATACGCCGCTGACGACTTTCTGCCAGCTGCAAAAAGGACAACAAGTCACACTCTGGACCCATCTGGCCGTGCGTGAAGATGCACAGTTGCTGTATGGCTTTATCAATGCTCAGGAAAAAACCATTTTCCGCACCTTACTCAAAGTCAACGGCGTGGGTCCCAAAATGGCCTTGGGTATTCTTTCGACTTTAAGTGTGGAAATGCTGATTCATACCGTTGAAAATGAAGATGTGAATACCTTGGTCAAAGTTCCCGGTGTCGGTAAAAAAACCGCTGAACGTTTAATGATTGAATTACGTGACCGTTTTAAAGCCATGGCTTCAGGTGCTGCGCCAAGCAATTCAACTGCACCACAGATTCAGTTTATGGGCAATTCAGCCGTGGCTGAAGCAGAAGCTGCATTACAGTCTTTGGGTTATAAACCTGCTGAAGCGCAAAAACTGATTAATGCGGTTAAAGCAGATTACACTGAAGCCAGCGACATTATTCGTGCCGCATTAAAATCGATGAATCGTTAATACTGATTTAAATATTCGCTGCAAAATGAAGATGAGAAGGCAGCATGGATGCTGCCGCAGAAATATGGCATAGGATGTGCCATTATTTTTGCAAAGGGTTTTGTTACTTTTGCCCTGTCAAAAGTAAGAGCATGCCTGCACAATGGCATACGAATTGTTAAAGCATTTTGAGGCTATGACTTTATTCACCTCAAATAAACAATAGAGATTAACTCAAAAGATATGCAAGACCGTCTCATCAGTGGTTCTGAAAAACCAGAAGATCATTTTGATCGTGCCATCCGTCCAACCTCACTCGATGACTATATTGGTCAGCCTGTGGTTCGAGAGCAAATGGAAATCTTTATTGGTGCCGCCCGTGGCCGTGAAGAAGCGCTGGATCATACATTGATTTTTGGCCCGCCCGGCCTGGGTAAAACCACGCTGGCGAATATTATTGCCCGCGAAATGGGCGGTAATCTTAAGTCGACTTCAGGTCCGGTGCTAGAACGTGCCGGTGATTTGGCCGCCATGCTGACCAATCTGGAAGAAGGTGATGTCCTGTTCATTGATGAGATCCACCGTCTTTCACCGGTGATTGAGGAAATTCTCTATCCAGCGATGGAAGACTACCAGCTCGACATCATGATTGGCGAAGGGCCTGCTGCACGATCAATCAAACTGGATTTGCCACCCTTTACCCTGGTTGCAGCAACCACACGTGCAGGTCTGCTTACCTCTCCTTTGCGTGACCGTTTCGGCATCGTACAGCGTTTAGAATTTTATTCAGTTGAAGATTTGACCCACATTGTCAAACGTTCAGCCAACCTGATGGATGTACCCATGACCGGTGATGGCGCAAAAGAAATTGCCCGTCGCTCACGGGGTACACCGCGTATTGCCAACCGCTTATTGCGTCGTGTACGTGACTATGCTCAGGTCAAAGGCACTGGTGAAATTAATCAGGATATGGCGCAACGTGCTTTGGACATGCTCAAAGTCGATAAAGATGGTTTAGATACTTTAGACCGCCGTTATCTATCGATGTTATTAGAACGTTTTGATGGTGGCCCTGCTGGTGTTGAAGCGTTGGCTGCTGCCATGGCAGAAGATTCTGGTACGCTGGAAGATGTGATTGAACCATATTTGATTCAGCAAGGTTATGTGATGCGTACTGCACGTGGCCGTATTGCCACCAATATGGCCTATTTACAGTTTGGATTGACACCACCTGAGCCAAAAGAAAAGTGATTCAAAAAGCAGCTTAGGCTGCTTTTTTATTGAATATAGATTTCAAATTTTGAATAAGAGAATCTACTACAATGTTTAGAGCTTTGAAACTATCAGCAATACCTTCTTTATCAATTACCGCGGTAATACACATGATTTGTAGCTGAGTGAGATAACGCTCAAATTCGTCCCATTCAGATACTAATTCATGATCTTCCTCTACGAACATTTTTAAATGAGTACTAATACGAGCTATTAAAGGGAATATATCATCTTCTAAACTCTTTAATTCTGAACGCATATCTTCGTATTCATTATTTTTGAACCAGTCTTTCACATCATTTAGTACTAAAGCTACAGAGCCTAACAATGTAATGTATTTATGCACTAATGGTTTCAATACAGCAAGATCGTCTATTAACTTAAGTTTCCAACCTCTATAAAATTCTTCTTGTAATTCAACTCTTTTTAAATTTTCTTGACTTTCTATAAGTTGTTTAGTCATATTTCTATGAGATTCTGCTGCTTCTTTAATATCTTCACTTACTACTTTAAAAGATAGTTCTGTGAGTTGAAAACTCTTACGTCCATACCAATAAGCAAGCCAAGTTGCGAAACTACCTAAAATAAGCGCAATAATGACAGATAAAGTAAATGATGAAATTGCTGTCGTATCTGTCGAATGATTGAGATCAAGCTCCATCTTTCTATTTGGATTCTCTACAACACTTGCCGTTTGATCAAAAGGCTGCTGTGGCACTGTCCATGGCAATTGAAATCATCACTGCATTATTATTCTGCTCTGCCACAATTTCCCCATTTCATTTCAATAAATTTTTATTATTGATATTCTAAAAATTTTCAAACCATTACAAAAGAAAAAGCCAACTGACATGTCTAAATCAGTTGGCAAAAGCACAAAACAAAAAACTAAATAAAAAAATTACTTCTCTTTTTTCTTAAACTCCTAAAAGTCCGCTTTACGAATCATCGCGTGAATACCTTTGGTTTTATCTACCACTTGCGATACTTTAAAATCCGTTGCAGCACTTAAATATGCATAAGCAATTTCTTCTGAAATTCCGTATTCATTGACCAAAAAACGGATTGCTTCGCGTGTCGATTTACGCATGGCTTCGTCTAAGTCTTCATCTAAACCTAGAGTAATCCACAACTCATCATTTTCGCCCAAAGGTTGCGTTAATGATTGTCGCGGAATCTTGTCCTGATCTATTTTTGATATTTGTTTTTATTTTGTCTTATTGATAATTTTGATACCTTTAGCATATAGAAAATAAATAAGGGTACATAATTTTACAATGTAAAAGTATTCATAAAGCTCTTTTAGAACAAGGTCTAACAAGCAATATACCTTAAAGGTATTATCATAATACTTAGAGAGTTTTGGTCAAATTTAAATCAATATGCAATCCTAGAGAATCACTTTAACCATTTAAAATTCTTAAGGTTCTCCCCAAGTATGAATATGTATAAGCAGATTTCCCTTTGTCTTCCTCTTCTTTTCTGTAGCCAACTCAGTCTGGCCGACTGGATTGATGATTCTGTACAAACGGCTGAAGCGCACACCATAAAATTACGCCAGCATATTCATCAATATCCTGAGCTGGGGAATATGGAATTTAAAACCTCGGAACTGGTTCAAAAAGAATTAAAATCCTATGGGATTGAAGTACGAAAAGGTTATGCCAAAACGGGTGTGATCGGTGTACTAAAAGGTGGTAAACCCGGCCCGGTCATGGCATTGCGTGCAGATATGGATGCATTACCAATTAAGGAAACTGCACCGGTATCATTCGCCAGCAAACAAAAAGCCATTTATCAGGGCAAAGAATCTTATGTGATGCATGCCTGTGGTCATGATGCGCATACCGCCATGTTACTGGGTGCAGCCAAAGTTCTGGCCGCCAACAAAGATAAAATTGCAGGAACGGTGGTATTTGTGTTCCAGCCAGCCGAAGAAGGTGGTGCAGATATTGATAACTTTACCCAAGGCGATCAGATTGGTTCGCGTAAAATGATTGCGGACGGCGCCCTGAAAAATCCAAAACCTGAAGTCATTTTCGGTATGCATGTCATGGCCGGTATGCCAAGTGGCAATATCTTCTACAAAGATGGTGCCATTTTAAACAGTGCCGATCATTTACGCATCCAGGTCAATGGAAGTCAGGTTCATGGTTCGATGCCTTGGGCAGGAAAAGATCCAATTTATGCCTCTGCCCAGATGGTCACCAATCTGCAAAGTTTGATCAGCCGTAAAGCGGATCTGACCAAAGGAATGGGCGTGGTCAGTATTGGTAGCATTCAGGGTGGTACCACCGGTAACGTGATTCCAGATCAGGTCAATATGGTCGGGACTATTCGCTCCAATAGTGAAGACGTTCGTCAAGGCATTTTAAAAGACTTACCGAAGATGCTAGAACACAATGCAGCAGCCAACGATGTCAAGGTGAAAGTCGAAATTGCGCCTTATGCCCCGGTCACCACCAATGACAAAACTTTGACCAAGCTGATGCAACCGACCCTGGCCAAAGTCCATGGTGAAGATAAATTGCATGTCTTGGATAATAATGCCAGTGCGAGTGAAGACTTTGCTTACTATGGCCAGCTCATGCCATCCCTGTTTGTCTTTGTCGGTGCCACGCCGGCCGATCAAGATCCGGCTAAAGCCGCGCCAAACCATAATCCGAACTTCATTGTCGATGATGCGACCTTAAAAACCGGTGTCGAAAGTCATGTGCGCTTTATTCTAGATTATCCAAAAGTGGCTGAACAGGTTCAGGCCAACTGGAAACAGAACAATAAAGGTTAATTGCCTGCTATAAAAATGCGCGAGTTGATGAGCTCGCGCATTTCATCATCTTCTGCTGTTTTATAAATGAGCTATCAGGTGCTCTGCGCTTCCTCTTGACTATTTCTAGCCAGATTTGACATCTTGTGCCATTGGTCTCAAAACTCAAAATGCTAAACTTTGTTCCGCTAAATTGCTTGACTTTGGACAGGAATCCGGCAAATTCAAGGATTTTCCTCTCTCCAAAAAACAAGCAAAAATTTCGAACATCTGCATGGAACAAAACTATGGCGAATCATTTTGAATTCAATATCCGCGTATATATTGAAGATACTGATCTAGGTGGTATTGTCTACCATGCTAACCACATTCGCTATATGGAACGTACCCGTACCGAATGGTTGCGTGCTGCCGGAGTCAGTCATTACTGGCAACAGGCAGAATATAATTTTGTGGTACACAAAATTAATGTCAAATATATGCGCCCGATCCTGATGGATGATTTAATTACTGTTACTGCACGTGTGATTTCATGTAAAGCTTCATCATTTGTATTGCAACAAAATATTTATCGTGGTGAAATCATGCTTGCATCGGGTGAGGTTGAGTTGGCATGTATCAGTGCAGAGATGCGACCACGTCGACTCCCGGATGAAATACGCGAACTAATTCAAAAAGAATTGGAACAAGACTAAAAAATTTATTGGCACACGTAACAACTATGGCGACTCAGTTAGAATCATCTCTTCAAGTTTCAGATCTTATTTTACAAGCAAGCCCTGTCGTACAACTGGTGATGCTTTCTCTTCTGTTAGCCTCAATATATAGCTGGTATCTGATTGCCAGACTCTATATGAGTTATAAAAAAGCCCAGGCCGATGATGAACATTTCCAGAAAATCTTCTGGTCTGGCGCTGAACTGAATACCCTGTATAACAATGCCCAGCTCAACTCTAAACGCACTGGCCTTGAAGATATTTTCTATCAGGGTCTGGGTGAGTTCCTGAAACTGAAAAAACGCCATGCACCGACTGCCCAGTCCATTGAAGGAACAGAGCGTATTCTGCGTGTCGGCCTGAGCCGTGATCAAGGTCATCTGGAGCAAGGACTCGGTGCTTTGGCCAGTATTGGTTCGGTTGCACCTTATGTTGGTCTGTTCGGTACCGTCTGGGGCATCATGAACGCTTTTATTGGCCTGGCAGATGTCGATCAGGTGACGCTGGCGACGGTTGCACCTGGTATTGCTGAAGCCCTGATTGCAACTGCCATTGGCCTGTTCGCAGCTATTCCAGCAGTGTTGGCCTTTAACCATTTCACGGCCAAAGGTGAAACCGTTTACTCTGATCGTGCCCTGTTTGCCGAAGAAATGGTGGCACTGCTACAACGTCAGTCCGTGGGCATAACTCAGGACAAAGACTAATGGCGATTCAAGGTTCAGGACGCTTTCAGCGTATTAAAAAGCCACTGAAAAGTGACATGAATGTCGTACCTTATATTGATGTGATGCTGGTGCTTCTGGTGATCTTTATGGTCACTGCACCCATGATCACCAGTGGCATCAAGGTCGACCTACCTCAGGCCAATGGGCTACCGATTGAATCTAAAGATGCACCGACCATTGTCACCCTGAAAGAAGATGGTTCATATTATTTAGAACATAAAAATCAGGCCACTGGCCCAGTCACGCTGGATGAATTGACTGCTGCCCTTGTTGAAGCGCAAACACAGGCACAAAATGACAATAAAGTGCTGAATGTCGTGATCAATGGCCACAATACCCGTCCTTATGGCGATGTCATGGCCTTGATGTCCAGCCTGCAGGATGCCGGTTTATCTCAGGTCGGTTTACTGACCCAGCCATTAGAATAATGTATGAAAGATTATAAAAAGCCACCATTTCAGAAAAAAGCCATCGCGATTGGATTCACCTTAGGAATCCATGCCGTGGCTTTGGTGGGTTTACTTTATCTTGGCATGAGTAAACCACCTGAACCGCCGAAGCAGATTAAAACGGTCCTGATCAAACCTGAGGACCTCAAACCGGTCACCCGAGAAGAAACGCCGTTTGAGGAAACTGCACATGAAAATGTCGCAGAAGAAATTACTCAAACAGCTGAACCTAGTCCTGAGCCTGCGCCAGTCATTCCGACAGCGGCGCCTGCCACACCTGCTGCTCCGCCTGCACCGAAAGTGGATACACAAAAAGCCCAGCAGGAACTCAAAGAGGTAGCGCAAGCCAAGGCTGTACAACAAGCTGCTGAAGCAGCGAAACGTGCCGAAGCTGCCGAACAGGCGAAACAGGCAGCAGCCAGAGCAAAAGCGGAGGCAGCACAAAAATCCAAGGCAGATGCCGAAGCTGCTCGTAAGGCTGAAATCGATGCACAGCGTAAAGCGGACGCTGCACAGAAAGCCAAATTAGATGCTCAGAAAAAAGCGGATTTGGCCGCCAAACAAAAAGCCGATGCCGCTGCGAAAGCCAAGGCAGATGCTGCTGCAAAGGCGAAAGCTGAGGCGGCAGCTAAAGCAAAAACTGACGCGGATGCAAAACGTAAGGCAGATGCGGAGGCGAAACGTAAAGCTGATGCGGATGCAAAAGCCAAAGCAGAGGCGACAGCTAAAGCTGAGGCGGATGCAAAACGTAAGGCGGATGCCGATGCAAAAGCCAAAAACGATGCTGCTGCAAAGGCAAAAGCAGACGCGACAGCTAAAGCAAAAGCTGAGGCGGATGCAAAACGTAAGGCGGATGCCGATGCAAAAGCCAAAAACGATGCTGCTGCAAAGGCAAAAGCAGACGCGGATGCAAAACGTAAGGCAGATGCCGATGCAAAAGCCAAAGCAGAGGCAGATGCCAAGGCTTCAGCAGCCAAACAGGCCGCTGAAGAAGCTGCTCAGAAAAAAGCAGAATCAAAACGGATTGCGTCTACTGCAAAACGTGATTTCGAAAATAAAATTAAACGTGCTTGGGATACCCCAGTGGGATCGTCAGGTCAGCGCGCTACTGCTCGTGTGACCTTGAATGACAATGGCGGTGTGGTTTCTGTCATCGTGAACTCAAGTGATGCAGACATGAAAGCCAGTGTCGAAGCTGCGGTGCGGGCTGCTGCGCCGTATCCGATGCCTTCAGATCCAGATGCACGCCGAGAAGCACGAAGTTTTACATCAACCTTTACTGCACAATAAAAACCAAGCCATCACACATTATTGAGGTGATGGCTTTGATTTTTTCAGCTAAACTTCACTTTAATATGATTAAATAATATTCATTTTTCACAGTGTCATAACAGTTTGGTCATAAAATCCTGGTTTTATTCTATTAAATCCATGCGATGATGTAGCCCAAGCTACCTATACAATAAATCCGTTGATTTGAGTAAATAACGAATGATGGAAAAGACTCGCAAACACCTACTCTGCCTCGCAATCATTGGCGCTTTAAGTCCTGTCTTGGCAACTCAGTCCTATGCCCAGTTGCATCTGGAAATTACCAAGGCACCTGAGGCAGCACCTAAAATCGCCATTGTGCCATTCAGTCAGGATCAGAGCATCTATCCTATTGTTGAAAATGACTTGAATCGTTCAGGCAGATTTACCAGTGCTTCAAAAAACCTGCCTGCGACTGCCACATTAAATAACCCGAATGCAGAAGCTTGGGCATCCGCTGGCGTTCCCTATGTCGTGACCGGTTCATCAAAAACCACAGCGGATGGTTCTTTTGAAATCCAGTATCAGTTATACGATATCGAAAAAAAACAATATCTATTAAATGAATTACTAACTGTTCCAGCCTCACGTACCCGTCAGGCAGCGCATATGATCAGTGATGCCATCTATCAGGCATTAACTGGCATTCCAGGTGATTTTACTGGACGTATTGCTTATGTACTGCGTAATCCAGCAACACCAGAACAACGTTATACCTTGCAAATTGCTGATACCGATGGCGAACAGCCAAAAACAATTTTGACTTCGCGTGATCCGATTCTTTCTCCAGCCTGGACACCGGATGCCAAAAAAATTGCTTATGTCTCGTTTGAAACCAAACGTCCGGCAATTTATGTACAGGATCTGGCCACAGGACAACGCGAAAAACTGGCCAGTTTCCGTGGCTTAAATGGCGCACCAAGTTTCTCTCCAGATGGCAAGAGCATGCTGTTTACTGCATCCATGCATGGCAATCCGGAAATCTATCAGATGAATCTGGAAACACGTCAATTACAACGTATGACCAATGACAGTGCGATCGATACCGAAGCACGTTATGCTCCAGATGGAAAATCCTTTATCTTTACTTCTGATCGTGGTGGATCTCCACAGATTTATCGCCATGATCTCGCTTCAAGTAGCAATAAACGTCTGACCTTCCGTGGTGCATTTAATGCACGTGGTACGCTGAGCGCAGATGGCAAGAAACTTGCATTGGTTCATCGTCCAAGCGGCAGTAACTATCGGGTTGCCGTTCAAGACATGAACTCTGGTGTAAATAATATTCTGACGCCAACAACTCTAGACGAATCACCAAGTTTCTCGCCAAATGGCCAGATGGTGGTGTATGCCACACGTGAAGGCGCGCGCGGACTTCTGTCGATCATGTCACTAGATGGTCGTTTCCGTATGAACTTGCCAAGTGAAACGGGCGAAGTCCGTGAACCGGCTTGGGCACCAAAATAACATTTTTATATTGATAAACCCTTTACCCCATAATCAAACTTCATGGAGATGAAGATGAACAAAGTAAAATTATTTGCCTTGCCACTTTTAGCAGCAGCTGTTGTTATGACAGGTTGTGCGAGCCGTAAGCCTGCCGCTGAAGTTCAAACGGGCGGTTTAGATACGACTGGTACAACAACTGTGAATACTCAAGGCTTGAGTGAAGATGCAGCACTGAATGCACAAAACATGGCAGGCGCTTCGGCAAAAGGCGTTACTGCAGAAAATAAAGCATTCTTGGCAAAACGCGTGGTGCATTTTGACTATGACAGTACTGAACTCAGCAATGAAGATCTAAATACATTGCAAGCCCATGCGCAGTTCCTGATGGCCAATGCCAATTCACGTGTAGCCTTAACTGGTCATACAGATGAACGCGGTACCCGTGAATACAACATGGCGCTTGGCGAACGTCGTGCCAAAGCAGTTGAAAGTTTCCTGGTGACGACTGGTGTTAATCCTGGTCAATTGGAAGCAGTCAGCTATGGTAAGGAAATGCCAATCAATGCAGGCCATGACGAAAATGCCTGGAAAGAAAACCGCCGTGTAGAAATTAATTATGAGGCGGTACCACCATTGTTGAAATAATTTTCATTCATGATGGTTTCATCAAATAAAAAGCACTCAATCATGAGTGCTTTTTATTGGCTTCAATGAAAGAAACGGTCTACTTTGGAAGCTGATCCTGTTCAGCCGGATGCATCGATTCGATCAGGTCATGTTTATTGAATTGTTTGTACTCTGGTTTTGCTTCATAATCCCGCCAGGCTTCTTTCATCTTGTCTTCAGAGATATCATCTAAAGTAATGCCTTCGCTTGGCGTTGGAGTCGCATCAAACTTCAATGTTGTCATATCTGTGCTCCTATTCTCAATTTTCCTTTGTCTTCAACATAGCACTTTCCGCAGGAGTTGCAAGGGCAAAATCGATACAAATAATCCAGTTTAATTTTTCTTTTAGTACGTTCTCATCTAAAATATAGCCGCATATCGTTTTGATCATTTTTTCCCGATTTAAGTCTTGGAGTTTTCCCTTATGTCATACCGCACCCTATCCCAGTTTTTACAGCAACAAAGCGGGAATCTCACACCTGAACTTGCACAAGTTATTGAAACGATTGCAAACACTTGCAAGGACATCGATCTGTTGCTGCAAAAAGGTGCTTTAGCGGGTGTATTGGGAAGTGCACAGCATGAAAATGTTCAAGGCGAAGAGCAAAAGAAACTGGATGTCATTTCCAATGATTATCTGATTGATGCTTTACAGCAACACCCGAATGTCGGTGGTTTGGCCTCAGAAGAACTGGATGAATTCACCCCTGCACAAGAAAATGGTCAATTTCTGGTCTTGTTCGATCCACTCGATGGTTCAAGTAATATCGACATCAATATGTGTGTCGGTACGATTTTCTCGATTCTTCCTGCGAAAAATGCCGTGACTCAGGCCGAAGACTTTATGCAAGCCGGTGTCAATCAAGTGGCTGCAGGTTATGTACTGTATGGTCCATCGACCATGATGGCATTGACTGTCGGTGCAGGCGTAGTGTTCTTTACCTTTGACCCGGAAACTCAAGAATTCCTGCTAACTTCTGAAGCGATTCAAGTCGCTGCAGATACCAAAGAATATGCGATCAATGCCTCGAATCAACGCCACTGGGAAGCACCAGTACAACGTTATATCGATGAATTGTTAGCAGGCAAAACCGGTCCTCGTGAAAAAGATTTCAATATGCGCTGGGTTGCCTGTATGGTGGGCGATATTCACCGTATTCTTTGTCGTAGCGGTATCTTCATGTATCCATACGACTTTAAAGATCCGGCTAAAGCTGGTCGTCTGCGTTTAATGTATGAAGCCAACCCAATGAGTATGCTCATGGAGCAGGCTGGCGGCGCATCCACCACAGGCCGTGTCCGTATTCTGGAGATCGAACCAACCGATCTACATCAACGTGTGCCAGTGATTATCGGTTCTAAAAACGAAGTTGATCTTGTGACCAGCTATCATAACTAATTTTTTATAGCGGTAGCCGATATGGAATCGGCTACCGTGGATTATATCTCCCATGCCAACTTTTTTTCTTGATTCAAAAGACAATCCAAAAATTAAACACTTACGTGGTTTGATTGAACAAAACACCTATCGTAAAAAACAGGGGCAAACTGTGCTGGAAGGCACGCATCTGTCTCTCGCCTGGCTGCATGAAAACCGTAAAATTGATTCGATTTTTACCACTGAACATGCACTTTCCCATCCTGATTTCGAGAAAATTCTCGCAAAATACACAGGGATGGTCTTTGTTTTAAGCGAATCTTTATACAAAGATTTAAGCACCTTAGGAACGTCTTTAGCCTGTTTAGCTGTGGTCACTTTACCGACAGCAAATTATGCACTGGATTTTAAAGCCGACACTTTAATTCTGGAAAATGTACAGGATCCGGGTAATGTTGGTACCCTGCTTCGCTCTGCAGCAGCAGCCGGTATTGAACAGATTGTCTGCACCAAAGGTTCTGCCTCACTTTGGTCACCACGAGTATTACGTGCCGGTATGGGTGCGCACTTCACGCTGCAAACTTTTGAAAATATTGCACTTGAACAAATTCTTGAGCAATTTCAAATTCCTGTATACGTCACCAGCTCACATCGTGCCGAAAGTCTGTACTCAAAAGATTTAGGTAAACCTTGCGTATGGATCTTGGGCAATGAAGGTCAAGGCGTTTCTGATTATGCAATGCAACACGCAGAAGCTGTCAGTATTCCGCAGCCGGGTGGTCAGGAATCCTTAAATGTTGCGATTGCAGGATCGATCTGTTTCTTTGAAATGGTACGTCAACGTATCTAATTAGGGATTTAGGTTACAGTGTTTTAATTCGGCCCTGTCCGTTTATAAAATAGATTACACTACAAAAATAATAAACTTAATTGTCAACCAAACCATAATTCCCAACGTTATATGATTATGAACTTGGGAATCATGGTGGGTGTCCAATGACAGGATTTTCCATCTCTATGGATTTAGCACCAAAACAGTTGCAATCACACGATGTAAGTATTCTGAAGAGTACGGCTGAAGCACGTCTGAAGAATTTTATGCAAGATGTGACTGGACGCGCCTTGGTGATGATGGAAAGTGCAACTCAAGGTCATCATGGTATTGCCATGGATCTGGTTCAGGAAGCTTTCATTTCCTTACATAAATCCTATGCGGAAAAAAGTACTGAAGAATGGTATCCCCTATTTTATACAATTCTGAACAACAAATTACAGGATTGGCGTCGTAAAGAAGCACGGCGTGGTCAGATGTTTTCATTTTTTAAGAAAGTCAGTCTGGATGATGACGAAATTGAACTTGAGGATATCGTGGACGAAGCTACACCGACGCCTTTGGACTTTCTGGATCAGGCAGTGACAGCTGAAGAAATCCAGGAAGCCATTGCCAAACTACCTGTACGTCAGCAGCAGGCATTTATGCTGAGAGCTTGGGAAGGATTTGATACGCATACCACCGCACAAATTATGGACTGCTCAGAAGGCAGTGTAAAAACTCATTATCACCGTGCTATTCAAGGCTTACGTACCTCTTTGGCACATTTAAATCCATATCTGGGAGGGTCATCCGAATGAATCAAGATGATTTCTTAAAACAAGTAACTTCCAAACTCGATGGACTGGCACAACAACATAAACACAAACCTGTTGTCATGCACCATGTTCTTGAAGAAATTCAGGATTCTAAACATTCACGTTTTGCATTTTTAAAAATGTCAGGTTTTGCCTTGGCAGCAGCAATTGCAGGTGTTGTAGTATTACCCAATATTTCTAGCCACAATGAGCCGCAAACCCAAATGGTGTCAGTACCGAAACTGTCCCCACAAATGCTTGAAGATTTAGAAATGCTAATGGTTCTAGGTGAGGACAAAGTTCCACATGGCAGCTAAAAGATTGGCAATTGCTTTTTGTGCATTCAGTTTTCTGCAAACCAGTTTTGCAGGATTTGAACGTTTTTGGATCTTTTCTAAAGATGCAAATACTCAGGTTTCCGATACCTGGGATAGTCTTTCTGATTCCGAACAGTTGGCACTTATTAAACGCTATCAGTCCCTCAAGGAAATTCCAGAACAGCAGAGCGTCAGCTTACAGCAGCGTATGGACTGGTTTACCCAGCTTCCTGAGGTTGAAAAACAAAGAATGCGTGAGACTTGGCAAATGATGAGCAGTCAGGAACGTCGAGAACTTGGCTTACGCATGCAAAATGCCAAACCTGAAGAACGACTTGCCATTCGGGAAGAGTACATTCTCAAATACCAGCAAACGACTCAACCACCCTCTAGCTCGCATTAAGCGACCCATATAAAAAGCCTCCAAATGGATAATGCCAGTCAGTTAAACAATTGACTGGCATTTTCTTTTTTAAATTCATGATAATATTTGCCAGGTGGAAAAGTCATCCGCAACTGTTGGATGCATGAGGTGTATTGCTCCGCAAGATGCCTTCCTTGTGAAACTCCGCTTCTCATTTGAGCAAAACCAAAGTCACAAATGATATGACAAATATTTGATTTAAAACCTTAAGACTCCATCGTGAACCACTAAAAAGTTAAAGCGTCTATTGCTAAACTCCTTAACTGATCAGCATTCTTCCAAATGGAGGCTTTTGAATTTTCCAATTAGGTTTTATTTTCTTAGACGGCGATAAGCGACCAGCCCCAATAATCCGAATAGTCCCCAAATTCCGAATGAGCCACCGCCACTTGATGACGTATTGGTATTTTTTACCGTATTTCGTAGCAGGATCGTTGCTGTTTCAGACATTTTTTCATCTGCATCAAAAATCGTATACTGCATGCTGTAATCTGCCTGGCTTAAGTTATTTCTCACACTAAATGTCAGTTTTCCACCATAGCAGGTCTCGCGCTGATAAGTATCAGGACAAGGGCCTTGTCGCTCTGCATTAAGAGAAACTCCGGCAGGAATCTTCACAATACGAATTGGAATCTCTTTTCCCTCTTTATCCTGATAAAAAGCCGACTTTCCTGAAGGTAGAGGCCCATCACCATCATCACTATCATTTTCAAGTGGATTCACAGTCACTGTCAGATTATTCTCTGGGCTAATCCAGTATTCATCACTCTTGGCAATCGGTGCAATATTGTTAAAAGCTGCTTTTAAAATTCCAGCACTGCTGATCCCCGTGGCCTTATCTTTGAGAGTATAGCTACAGAATTCCATATCTGTTGCCTTGGTCATTTTCCCATCGGTACGATACATCATGATCCGGTTGAGATCAGGCTTCCATTCACACTTAAGATTGGGGTCATTCGGATCACCCTTCACACTGGTCGAACTCCCGGTACCAATTAACTCACCTACTCCTAAAGACTTAACACTAATATCATAATTTTGTGCATTCAAGACTTTGGTTTGAACCGTATTGCCCATCAAGGTTTCCTGAGGCATGGCCAGCACAAAGGGATTGACATAAATTGCACGGTATTGCTGATATTGCTTGGTATATTTAAG
Source organism: Acinetobacter sp. YH18001 (assembly GCF_013416975.1). NCBI lineage: Bacteria > Pseudomonadati > Pseudomonadota > Gammaproteobacteria > Moraxellales > Moraxellaceae > Acinetobacter > Acinetobacter sp. YH18001. Next base: position 38,888 of record NZ_VPEU01000003.1, read on the forward strand.
TAAATCTTCGTATTCTTTTAACTCTTCCTTTAAACCAGGTATTTCCTCTGCTGGCGTATTCTTATTTGCAATAATACTTTTGATGTCAGTTATATTGTCCTGATAAAAATTATTCAAATCGACCAAGCTGCTATTTTTCAGATCTGTGATATCTGCTACGGTCAGACGTCGGATTTCGATTGAACCGATTTCACAGCTATTTTTTGCATCTGGATTTAAGGTAAGAGTAGATCCCACCACCCGATCAATGCCACGTTGATCCTGTTCAGCACAGCCACTTACCCCCACATCTACCAAATCTGTAGCTGTTCCATTATCACGTGGGTAATACATGCCTAGAAAACGGTTATCAATTGCAGGCTCAATATAAGCTGTTAATAAGTTGTTTATCGTGCTGTTAGAAACGTCAAGATTGTTTGAAGTTTCATCCGCATCTAACTCTGGCAATACACAACGTGATAGTCCAGTGGTTTGTATGGCATTTTTAACAGTAGTAAATACGACGCTTTGCTCCTTAGTCGGATTCCCCTGATTTAAGACATATTCACAAGATAAGCCCTGATTAAATGCTAAAACATTAAAATAGAAATATTTAGAACCTGTTTTGTCATAAAATAAAGTAGATTGAGCTGCATTCTCAACAATAGTATTACTTAAGGCAGTTAAACTGGAAAAGGCACTGAGAGGGCGATTGGCTTGATTGGTCATACGCAAAATATGCCCTGTCTGACTCGCAGTATTTTTGGCAATGGTAGAATTATTCAACTCTACGGTTGCATAACCACAAAAATCAAGAATGCTGGCCGTATTTTCTGACCCATTTTTAACAATACTACTAGAACTAACTTTTACATTGGTTTGAGTCGTCCCTAAATTCCCCTGGCAATCCATAGCCAGCACACTACCATATGAACTTGCCTTATTTTGGTGAAGCAGCGAATCCTGGATGATCACACTCCTTTCGGTATTCATCGCCACCGTATAAATAGCACCCCCTTCTGCATCTGCCCGGGAATTTACGATTTCACTGCTATTAATGCTTAAGGGGCCCGCGACATAAAAGGTACCGCCATTGCCCTTATCCTGTGTATTTTTTGCCGCATAACCATCTTTTAAGATGAGATGATAGACTTCCAGACTGGATTGACTGGCCATACTGTTAAAGAGACGGGTTTTTCCCTGACCTGAAATCGTGGTTTTTAAAGCATCACGGGTTGGGTATAAATTCGTAATCGGACTACGACTGGTATAACTAAAGGGCGTTTTTCCATAAATTTTGAGCGCGGACTCAATGACAAGTTCGCTGTCTAATTTGTATTCACCCGCTTCAAGCTGAATCACGTCTGGGGCTGAACCATCCAGCCGAAGCGTACGGCCGACGTTACATCCACCATAGGATTTATCTAGTTTTGCAGTTTTAATCGCTTCTCGCAAAGAGCAGGCATTACTGTTCTCTCCGTCTTCATCCACCAAAGTGGTGACATAGATGGTTTTATCTTCGGCTGCCATCAAACTCATGGCAGATAAAATCATGGCCGCAAGCAGTCCTTTTTTATAATTTTTCATGATTTTTCCTTAATCTTTTAATTCACGGCGCAAACCCATTAACCCAATTAAAATCAGTAGCCCACCAAAGCCCCATGCACCACCTGAAGTTTTGACTGATTTGTCTTCCATTTCATTTTTTGGCTCCTGCACGATTTGAGTGGTAATGGTCAGATAAGGTTTACTTTTATTAAATCGCGTGGATGTGGTTACCACTTGCAGCTCGAAGATATCTGCCCCATGCCAAGTCGAATCTGGGGTATACACCACATTGCCATGAATATCGATACGTGTTTTACCTTTGGATTCTGTTTTAGTTTGCACAACTTTCAAACATCCATCTTGCCAAGGCTCACCTGTCGGCTGTTGACCAACTATGACATTGCATTGTTCTTTTGGAATTAAATCACTATCACCCAAAAAGGATTCAATTGAAAATTTGGCAATTTCACCTTTTAACAGGTCTTGTCCAACCAGACTCCCTGAGGTTGGCACAGTGATTTCAATCGCACCACGGTCACAGAACAGATTATCCATTAAACGGTTGATACCACGCTGGTCAGCAGCTTCACATGCCACTGTCGGGGCTGCAAGATTAAGCGCTGTACCTCTATTTACAATAGATGAGTCGCTGACCTGATTATGACTTAATAAAATACGTGGACGCATATAACCAAGAAATTGCCCTTTAGCAACGCTGTATGGACAAAGTATGGCTGTGCTATTTTCACTCAAGGTTTGACAAACACCTTCACTCTTATTTGAAGCTTCGGCTAAGATTTGTGTACCATTCCAAAGCTCATTTGGAGCAACAGCATCCCCTGTACCGCAGGACACAGTCAGCAGATTGTTTTGAATCAGGGTTTTATCGCCGTTTTCAATTTGGCAGTCCTGTGCACCATTTCTTAAAATAATACTATTTGCCACATAAGCCCTGCCAGCCGGGGCATTCATACGTAAAGCAGTATCAGCATTATCAACGATCGTTAGGTTATTTAATCCCATCCCGTCCATGACATTAATGAGTGTCCCCTTATTTTTTAATAGGGTACTACTTAATACTTCGGCACTAATGTTTTGAAGATTCTCTGTGTCAGCAAACTGCCCGGCGCTATAAATATTGGCCGCCGAGTTATTTAAGGTCTGGTTATTTTTAAGGACACTTTGCCTGATAAGGAAAGCGGGCAACTCGCTATATAAAATGCCACCTCGTTGTGCTTTGTTATTTTCAATCAGGCTATTTTTAATTTCAACACGACTGAGAAAGTTCTGACCAAATTGTCCCGTATTATAAATTGCCCCACCCAAATTGGCTGCACCATTAAATAAACGGCTATATTCAACCACCACTTGGCCTTTATTATGAATCAGACCACCTTGTTCAGCACAACTGACTTTGCCACAGCCTTCGAGGTCTAGTTCTTTTAAGTTAAGCTGAACTAGTGTATCTGTGCTGTTAAGGCGAAATAGATTGTCAGTTCCTTGCATTTGAATATGGGCATTATGCAGACCCAGTGTTTTTTCAGTTGTACTGAATTCTTCATCGCTATCAGCTACAGACCGAATGCTTAGAGATTTTTTGATTGCTATATGCTTATTGAGCACATAAGTATTTTTTTCTTTTAAAATAATGGTACTGGATGAATTTTCTCCACCACATCCCATAAAACCTTCTTTGGCTAAGCCCCGGTTAATATATTCAACGGCTTCTCGAAGTGAACATTCCTTGTCATCTTTTTCAATATCTTCTGTCGTGGTTACAATAATATCTGCACTATACGCCTGCCCTGCCATACACAGCAAAGCCATGCCTATGCTCTTCTTGAGCATAACCTTCTCCTTAATTTTTATTTCTTTCTTTTTCTTCTAAAGTTGCAGAATCCTTGCAACTGTGAATTATTTTGCCTTACTGTGGCATAGACTGAGTAATTACTCAAGAATTTTTATGATTTACCGATATTCGTCAATCAAGGCATAAATCTGTCGCAGATTGGCATTGCTGACCTTCAGTTTTTCTCCTTTAAGCAGTTGAATAATTTGCTCTAATCTCTGAAGAAGTACCGAAGTTTGATGTGGCCCATGACTCAGTAAATAGTCAAAAATTTGAGGATCTAAATGAATCCCCCGACGATCTAGTACGGATGAAACCAGCGCATAACGATCAGCATAGAGACTACCACTCGGCACACGGGTACTCACCGCTTGTGTTAAGCGTGACTGTAGATCTGGTAACTCAAGCTTAAGTTCAATCGGCGCAAAGCGTGAAGAAAATACCAACTGTCCGCCGCCTTCATTATTATAATTAATCAGATGAAAGACTGCGCGCTGCCAATGCGGCACACCACTAATCGCTTCAATATCATCGAGTGCGACCAGATCAAAACGATCCAGCGAGGTAATCGCCTCGGTCGGGGCATCTAGAAGCTCAAGTAAAGATACCTGAATCGCAGATTTCCCTACTTCAAGATAAGAGTCACAGATAGCAGACAATAAATGACTTTTCCCTGTACCCGCCCCACCATAGACATAAAAACGGCTGATTAAGCCTGCATGTAATTGACGCACTGCATCAATCACATGCCCCCAACCTGGCCCTGAAAAATCACTGATTCGGGCATCGAGCTGAGGTTCTATATCTAACTGCAATTGACGCATATGATTTTTTGGCCTTATGAGTCTCTACCATGGGGATCATGAATTTTACTTGAGTTCTCCTCTGCTTGCAGCGGTTTTTTCTCTGGCTTTTTCATTTCAATATCAACATCTAAGTCTGCTGTTTCGATATTGATTGAACCAGTAGAGGCATCTTGCATCACAATGGCCCGATCGCCATAAAATGTTGTGTGTTCATAGTACTCGCGTACATGCCGCAGTAGTACCACAATCACGGCTGCCACCGGTAATGCAATCAGCATTCCCAGGAAGCCTGCCAGCTGTGCACCTGCCAATACGGCAAATACTACGGCAACAGGAGAAAGACCAATTTTATCGCCCAGCAAGAATGGTTGCAGAATATAACCTTCAACTGCCTGTCCGACCATAAACACAATGCCGACCAATACCAGTTGCCACCAGTCAATCCCAAATTGCAGTAAGGTCGCAATCACCGCTGCAATAATACCGACTGCAAAGCCCAGATAAGGAATAATACTGGCCAGACCTGCCACCATACCAATAATCAATCCAACTTCAAGACCAATCAGTTGCAAGCCCACCGCATAGACAATTCCCAGCAAGATCATGACCAGAAACTGCCCTTTAACAAAAGCACCCAGCACGCTATGACATTCGCCTACAATTTTTAGTGTACTTTTTTCATAAGGACGTGGAATCAGGCGGCGCAAACTCCCCAGCATACGATCCCAATCCAGCAGAAAATAGAAGGCAATGATGGGAATTAAGACAATCGTACCGCCAATCTGGAGAAAATTAATTCCGGATTGAGCAAGGCGTAACAAGAATGCCTGAATACTGTCTGCGCTATAATTGGTTTGTACATAATTCATGACCACATCAGAAATCTGATTGGTATCAATTTCCATTTCAACGACATTAAAGGTATTGGACAACCATGGTAAAAAGGTCGAATTAATCCATCCAATGATCGCGGGTATATTGTCACGTGCATACATCAACTGTTGCCAGATCAGTGGCACTAAATACCAGATGGCCAAGGTCAGTACAATTCCGATTCCGATAAAAACGATACTAATAGAAAGCCAACGCGGCAGACCCACATCATGCAATTTATCCACCAGCGGGCTAAATAGATAAGCCACTAAAAGTGCTGCAACAAATGGAATTACAACGGGTTTTAATAAGTATAAAGTCCATAACAATAAAGCTATCCCAGCTAGGATAAACACGCGACGCAATGTGCGATCTACCATAAAGTTTCGCCTTTTCTCTATTAATCATTCTAAAAATTAAAATATTTCAATAAAGATAGCATTTTAGATCAGAAATACCATAAGAGTTTTATATATTCAGGTTATAATCGCCACCGCGAATGCGGAGACTTCATTATGAGCAACTCAACTTCTACCCCAAATACTGGTTTAAGCTACAAAGATGCAGGTGTCGACATTGAAGCGGGCGACGCGTTAGTCGATCGTATCAAATCTGTCGCTAAGCGTACCTCACGTCCCGAAGTTATGGGCGGTCTAGGTGGCTTTGGTGCACTTTGTAAAATTCCTAAAGGTTATGAAGAACCTGTTCTCGTATCTGGCACAGATGGTGTGGGTACAAAATTACGTTTAGCATTGAATTTGAACCGTCATGACACCATTGGTCAAGACCTGGTGGCAATGTGTGTTAACGACCTTCTCGTGTGTGGTGCTGAACCACTGTTCTTCCTCGACTATTATGCAACTGGTCATTTGAATGTGGATGTTGCTGCAAATGTTGTCACTGGTATCGGTACTGGTTGTGAGCTTGCTGGCTGTGCACTGGTCGGCGGTGAAACTGCTGAAATGCCAGGCATGTATGAAGGCGAAGATTACGATCTTGCAGGTTTCTGTGTCGGTGTCGTTGAGCAAAGCAAAATTATTGATGGCTCTAAAGTCAAAGCCGGTGACGTTTTAGTTGGTGTTGCTTCTTCAGGTGCGCACTCAAACGGTTACTCACTGCTTCGTAAAATTCTAGACGTGAAAAATGTTGATTTAACTCAAATCGTTGATGGTCGCCCACTTGCAGATGTTGCAATGGAACCAACCCGTATTTATGTCAAATCGATTCTCGAATTGCTTAAACATGTCGATGTACATGCCATGGCGCACATCACCGGTGGCGGTTTGCCAGGTAACTTACCTCGCGTCCTTCCAAATGGTGCTCAAGCGCTTGTGAATGAATCTTCTTGGGAATGGCCTGAGCTATTCAAACTTCTACAACGTGAAGGCGGTGTAGAGCAGTTTGAAATGTATCGTACCTTTAACTGTGGCGTCGGCATGGTGCTTGTGGTTGATGCAAATGAAGCTGACAAAACTGTTGAATTACTCAACGGTCTTGGTGAGAAAGCATGGACAATGGGTCAGATTCAAGACAATGCTGAATCGGTTGCAGGTGCAGACGAAAAAATTCGTGTGATCTTCGCATAATTTCGCATGATTAAAATTGCTGTACTTGTTTCAGGTAGCGGATCAAATCTACAAGCCTTGATTGATGCCAATCTTTCAGGGCAAATTGTCGGCGTGATTTCCAATAAACCTGAAGCCTTTGCTTTAACGCGTGCGCAACAAGCAGGAATTCAAACTGCAGTTATTGAACACAGGCAATATCCAAACCGAGAAGCGTTTGATGATGTGATGCATCAGCAACTGCTGGACTGGGATGCGGATCTGGTGGTACTTGCCGGCTTTATGCGAATTTTAAGTGAAAAATTTGTAAAAGCCTGGGAGGGGAAAATGTTGAACATTCACCCTTCTCTATTGCCTTATTACAAAGGCATGCATACCCATCAGCGTGTACTCAATACCGGTGATGTTCTGCACGGCTGTACGGTGCATTATGTCACGGCTGAACTTGACGCAGGCCAAGCGCTTGCTCAAGGTGTGCTCAAGGTTTCTCACCACGATACGGTAGACAGTTTGGCAATGCGTGTGCATAGCCTTGAACATGTAATCTATCCTCAAGTCGTAGAATGGATTTGCAGCGGTGCGATTCAATACACTGAAGACGGTGTGCTATATCGAAACGAGAAAATGCAAGAACCTGTTCAATTCTGCAAGTTTTAACATCATTTAAATATAAAAAACGCATCCTCGGATGCGTTTTTTATATTCTCTTTTTAATGATTCAAACAGATTGTTGCTGAATCAATTGCTTTACCAAGTCCGCTACCTGATCGGGTTGTTCCAATGGAAACATATGTCCTCCCTCTACCACGGTAAAAGGAATACCAAATTTCTTTTCGACCTGCTGCGGGAACTTGCGGGCCAGAAATGGACCTTGCTCAGCCACGACCAAATGTACCGGAACTTTCGGTTTCGCCTGAGGCAACCACCACAGTGAGGGATTGGTTCTAAACACGGCCACTTCATCCTTTTTAGGGATGGTGAGTTCTACTCCGCCCCGAATCGGATCATCTTGCAAGGCATGCTCAATATAGGCCTGGAAGCAATCGGCATCAAAGTCTTGATAAAAACCTTTAGGACGCAACAACGCTGCTGCCTGTTCACGTGAATCCCAATGATCACGACGGCGCTTGGACAGGCCTGCCGGAGACATTCTGTCCAAAGCTTTTAAGCGCAAAGTTTTCGCAAGATGCAAGGCAAAGGCTTCTTTACCCATAATCATCGGCGGGTCCAGCATGATCATCTGCGAAAACAGTTCGGGACGCTGCAAGGTAGCCTGGAAAGTTAATACTGATCCTAGAGAATGTCCCAAGCCAATCACCGGTCGACCTTTTGACTGACGCACAATACTGTCAATCACTTGCCGAGTCAGGCTTTTCCAATGGTTATCCACTGGATAACGTTTATCAGGCCCTAAGAGCGGCACATAGATAATATCGTAATCATCTTGCAGTCCATCAAACAGCTTTTGATAGACTTTCGATGGCACGCCATTGGCGTGCGCGAAATGAATCAATGGTTTCATTGCAATGTCGTACTGTTTTCTGACTGAAGTTTCTGCGCAACTGAAGTGGCAATTCCGTCACCAATCGATGAGCCCATGCGACCCAATACGGACTCAAATGGACTATATTCAATGGTATAATTCAAGGCTCTTTCAGTTTTCAGTTCGCGCTTCAAGGTATTTAAACTTCCGATCCGATCTGCGATTCCTAGTTTCACCGCCTGATCACCGGTCCAGAACAAACCAGAGAAAATCGTAGGATCGGTTGATTTCAGTTTATTACCACGCCCCTGTTTTACCGCATTAATAAAGTGACTATGCACATTATCCAAGACACCTTGTACATGGGCTTTTTGTGCAGGATCGACTGGTTGAGTCATCGACAGCAAGGCTTTATTGTCACCTGAAGTCATGGTGCGATCTTCAACACCAAGCTTTTGCAGCAAATTACTCACGCCATAATTTGGCATGATCACACCAATCGAACCGACTAAACTCGATGGATTGACAATGATCTCATCCGCAGCAGAAGCGATATAATAAGCACCTGAAGCACCGGTATCACCGATCACTGCATAGAGTTTTTTCTCGGGATACTGCTTTTTCAAATACTGAATTTCTTGCCAGATTTCATCGGACTGTACCGGTGAACCACCCGGCGAGTTGACATTCAGCACTACGGCTTTACTCTGTTTATTTTCAAAAGCTTTTGTCAGCGATTTAATCGTATTGCTACTGTTGACACTCTGCTTGTCGGCAGCAATCGTACCAATAATATCGACGACGGCAATATGAGCACCTGCGCCAGCGCTGGCATCTGAGGAAACTGAACTACAGCTCTTGCCGAGTGCCAAAATCACCACAAGCAGATAAGCAAAAGTCAGGAATTTAAAGAAAATTCCCCAACGGCGCGCACGACGCTGCTCTTCAACCGAAGCTAAAACCGCTTTTTCCAGCAATTTCCACTCCGGACCAGTCGGTTGAACTGGCTGTTGTGTATTTTGTATTTGATTTTCAGGTTTTGGTGGCCAATCGGACATAAATAATCCAATAAATTGATTTATATTGAACCCATTATATACACTGAATCGGGTAATTCTGTCTAAACAAAACGTTTTCGCCTATAATAAATTTTGTTCTCTTTTTATTGTACTTAGACGAAATCAATGACGAAACAGGACTCACGGAATTCAGCTTACGGTTTACTCAAATACATTAGCCGCCAACCGCTTCCAGTTTCTCGATGGATGGCTCGCATCCTGGCCTTTATTGTAAACAGTTTCAAAGTCACGAAAACCTCGGAAGTCATTCGCCTGAACCTAGAAATCAGTCTCTCTGAACTGTCTGATAATGAACGTGAACGTATTAACCGTGCCGCGGTTCGCAATGAATTAATGTCATATTTCGAGTTCTTTACCATTTGGGGCTCAAGCAATCAAAAAAATATCAAACGTGTGCATCGCGTTATTGGCGAAGATCTCCTTCATGAGGCACTGGCACAGAATAAAGGTCTGGTGTTAATTGTGCCGCATTTTGGTACCTGGGAAATTATGAATGCCTATGTTGCCCAGTTTACCGCCATGACCATTATGTACAAACCTGTAAAAAATCAGACTGCGGATCAATTTGTACGGGCTGCCCGTAGCCGTGAACAGGCACATCTGGTACCGACCGATGAATCCGGTGTCCGTCAGATCTTTAAGGCCTTAAAACAAGGCGGCACCACCGTGATTTTGCCAGATCATACGCCCAATGTGGGTGGTGAGTATATTCCGTATTTTGGCGTGCCTTTGGCCACCAGTAATTTAAGTGCCAAGCTGATTCAAAAGACCAAAGCCCGTGCTCTGTTTTTATATGCCCTGCGTAATACTGAAGATGGTTTTGATATCTTTATCGAAGCGATCGACGAAAAAATTTATAGTGGCAATGCCAATCAGGGCACGCAAGTCATTATCAATAGTATTGAAAATTTAATCCGTCGCCATCCTGAACATTATCACTGGAGCTATAAACGCTTTAATGCACATCAGGGCTTGGGCAATCTTTATACACTGGAGCATGAACAGGCTTTAGGCAAAGTAAATGCGTTAAGAACTCAGGAATTACATGAAGCTTCGCCCGCTCTAGAATCAGCGACTTAAAGGCTGACGATATAACCATTGCCATTGATGTCGTTCGGCTGAAAGTACCAGTTTTGAGTCTTGTTGCTGAAAGTGCAGACTACCCTGCTCTGCCGTATTCAGTAACGGAATATTGAGGGCTTTGAGCCGCTGCTGAGTCAATTGGCTCGGATGGCCATAACGGTTAAATTTCCCTGCCGAAACAATTGCCAGTTTAGGCTGTAAAACTTCTAAAAACTGATAGGCTGAGCTGTGCTGACTGCCATGATGTCCAAGCACCAGCACATCAACTTTAAGCTCAGGATAATCTTGGAGCAGCTGATACTCAGTCTCCCAACCCGCATCGCCCATGAGTAAAAAATTTTGATAAGGCCCGGCATTTTTAACTTGCAGATATACCACACAAGACCGTTCATTTTTATTGAAATGGGCTGTATTTAACTGCTGCTGCCGAGGTGCCAGAATTTTAAACTGAATATCTTCAGACCATTGCCACTGCTGACCTTGATGACAGAACTGAAAACGGGAGGAGTGCGCTATTTCAGGAATCTGATTGGACGATACCTCTTTAATTTTCAATTGATGTTTAATACTGTGATAAGCGCCACTATGATCTTGATCCAGATGGGTTAAAATCAGTTGATCCAGCTTACCCACACCTTGCACAGACAGAAATGGCAGAATCACCTGTCGACCGATACTGAATTTTTCTTCATCATAATAGCCACCCATATCGATCATCATACTGCGTGCTCCATCCCGAAGAAAAATTGCTTGTCCCTGCCCCACATCCAGAATAGAGAGCTGAAATGCATGCTGATTGAGCTGAGGAATACACAGCGGCACACAGGCAAGCGCCGTCCAGCTTTTGGGCAATAGGCCACGCGGTAAAAATACAATCATTAAGGCCAGAATACACAGCGCAATCATCCAGACATTCATCGCCACCGGAATCAGTTGTGGAGCAAACAGCCGATCAAGCAGATCCAGAAATGCCAGCAGCATGTGAATGAAAACATCATTCAATTGAAATACCACACTGGAAAGTGGCTCTGAAATAAAAAACAACAAAGCCGCCAGAATATCTATAGGCACAATCAGCAGCCCAATCCATGGAATCGCGACCAGGTTACTGAATGGGGTAATCCAGGCGATTTGCTTAAAAAACAGCATCATCAAGGGAAATAGCGCCAGAAAGATTTTCCATTGTGATTCCAGCAGCACTTTCAACGCAAAATATAGCCGTTGTAATAAGGTTTGTTCTGTCTGACGCGGTTGCTGCTGAATGGTCTGATAGATTCGCAGCAAAACAAAGCAGGCCCCATAAGACAGCCAGAATGCAGCCGACAAAATACTGAAAGGATCAAAGAGCAATAATAAGGCAGCACTCAGAATCAGTAATTTTAAAGCTTGCACATTTTGCCTGAGCAACAAGGTAAAGGTCACAATCACGCAGATCAATAAAGTGCGTAGCGCTGGAATTTCAAAGCCCACAAAGGCGCAGTACAGCAAGACACATAGTAAAAAAGGCAGGCTCAAAAAATACTGCCTTGGCCATTTCAGATAAATATGCGGCATAAATCTTGAAATCAGATATTGCAAAGTACCACAGACCATCAAGGCAAAGATCAGAACGTGCGGCCCGGAAATGGCTAATAAATGGCTCATACCAAAACGCTGGAATTGTCGCTCTGTCGCCGGATCTAACAGGCTTTCATCACCGCTTAATAAGGCCAATAACAAACCTTTATGCTGTACGGGTTGCCTGGCTACGAATTCTCTTAATGCCAGTCGCTGCCGCTCTACCCAAAGTAAAATTCGCGGACTTAAATTTTGCTGCTGGCGTAAATATTTGCCATGACCAAGCGCATAAAGTTGTTGCGGTTGTAACTCCTGAATGCTCTTGATTCGGAAACCGGCCATGATATTTTGCTGTAATGCCCACTTTTCAGCGTCAAAAGATCCGGGGGTGGCATAACTATGATGAGGTCGGATTTGGCCTTGAATTAAGTAATATCGTCCAAATTCAAGGGAGTGCTGCTTTATCTGCGTATTTATCAAACTGGATTGAGTCACGGGTTCTTGGACAGGCAAAAAGCCCATCCATTTAACTGTACTGCCATCAGGACTGAGCACATGCAGAGCTTGCTGGATATTCTGCTCACCAAGCTTATTCAGGTCTTTGATATGCACCACGATCTGTTTTTCGGAGACTTCATGTTCACGCGTCGACAAGCGTTCAGACAGTTGCAGATTGGCATAGCCATGGCCTAGAAATAATCCTAACAACAGGCTTGAACCAGTCATGACCAAATTACTGAATGGTGTGTTGAAAATGTGCTTTAATTTACGGCAACCCAGATACCACAGTAATACCGCGATTAGAACGACCGTGCTGCTCAGTTGAACAGACAGAAAACTTTTCCCCATACAGGCCAGACCTAAAATCCAGCCGATACACAGCCACTGCAACATTGGATCTTATTCTTTATGGTTATTATTTCACCCAATAATAAAGCCCACCGGAGTGAGCTTCAATCAAATGCGAATATTCTCTTGATTTAGGGTGTGACCCACAGACCATCCTGCATATGTAAAATTCGGTCTGCAGCATGTGCCAGTTGTTCATCATGCGTCACAATCAGCATCGCCATATTGAATTCACGTTGCAATTCGGTGAGCAGTTCAAAAATCTTTGCTGCAGTCTTACGATCCAGATTTCCGGTCGGTTCATCCGCCATCATCAGTTTAGGTTTGCCCACCACTGCACGCGCTAAGGCCACACGCTGGCGCTCACCTCCAGATAATTCACCTGGCTTATGTGTCAGACGATGCGAAAGACCAACCCGCTCCAGCAAGTATTCAGCCTGCTGTTTGGCTTCTTTAAACTTCACATTATCGCGGAGCATCAGGGGCATGGCTACATTTTCCAGTGCCGTAAACTCTGGCAACAGGTGATGAAACTGATACACAAAACCCAAATGTTCATTGCGCACATAGCCACGCTCTGCTTCGGACAAGGTATCGAAACGGCGACCATTGACCATCACTTGCCCTGATGTTGGTCGATCCAGTCCACCCAAAACATGCAATAAGGTACTTTTACCAGAACCACTCGAACCGACAATCGAGACAAACTCACCTGCTTTGACCTGCAGCGACAAGCCTCGAATCACATCGACGGTGGCTTTGCCATCGGTAAAGGATTTGTGAATATTCTGGGCATCTAAAATCAGATTACTCATAACGCAAAGCCTCTGCCGGTTGAATTTTTGCTGCACGTAAAGCGGGGTAAATCGTCGCGACAAAACTTAAGGCCAATGACAAGCCGACAATCACCAAGACATCCTGCCAGCGTAAATAAGAAGGTAGATAATTGATAAAATAGGCATCAAACATATTCAGACCCAAAGTATTGTTTAACCAGCCGATAAAGCTACTGATACTGGTCGCTGCAATAATCCCGAGGATTGCGCCGGCACATGTCCCAATCACCCCAATCACCGTGCCTTGCACCATAAAGATTTTGGTAATGGTGGCAGGCGAAGCACCCAAAGTCCGTAAAATCGCAATGTCCGATTTTTTATCCGTCACCACCATCACCAGTGATGAAACGATATTAAATGCCGCAACCAGCACAATCAGGAATAATAACAAGCTGACCATGGCTTTTTCCATCTGGATCGCGCTGAACAGATTACCATGAGTATAAGTCCAGTCAGATGCGTAGAAGTTGGCTGGTAAATCCCGCACGATTTCCTGAGACACTTGCGGTGCGACAAAAATATCATCCAGTTTTAAACGCACGCCTTGTGCACCATCTGGTAGGCGCAATAAAGTTGAAGCATCATTTAAAGCGATATATCCCATCATCGAGTCGACTTCAGCACCAATACTGAAAATTCCCACCACTTTAAAGCGCTTGAAACGAGGCACCACACCTGCTGGTGAAGGGGTCGCCTCTGGCAATACCAGAGTAATATTATCGTTTAAACCGACCCCCATGGCATCGGTCATCTGCTTACCCAGAACAATACCAAATTCACCTTTTTTCAGGCTATCAATACTGCCCTCGACCATATGGTTTTGTATAATGGATACTTTTTTCTCATACTCGGGTTCAATCCCGCTGACCATAATCCCGGCAACCTGTCCCTGTGCCGTCAGCATGCCCTGTAATTGGGTAAATGGTGCAACCCCCTGGACATGCTCATGCTGCTCAATCTGCTTTGCAAGTTCGGGCCAATTTGTTAGAATTTGCGTTGAAGAAACAGTAGCTTGAGGTATCATTCCCAAGACACGATTTTTCAACTCTCGGTCAAACCCATTCATCACAGACAAAACTGTAATGAGGACTGCTACACCGAGCGTGAGACCGATCATTGAGACCAATGCAATAAAAGAAATGAAGTGGTTACTACGCCGTGCGCGAGTATATTTCAACCCTATATACAGCGAGATTGGTTTAAACATAACCATCTAGTCCGAGGTAATAAATTATGGAAAATGTACAGCATCCAAACGGATACACGGAAAGACGCGTTATGTCTCGCATCGATGCTGCCTTACGAATTAATTATCAGATTATTTCCGATGATGTTGCCTTAAATGATCCTTATGACTCTAACTTCGTCTTGCCCCGCTATTTTCTACTACTTGCAGAGCTAGATCAATTTGATCATGCGGTTAACTACGAATTAGAACAATTATCTGAAAAAGATCAACAAATTGCTCGAATCTTATCCTTATTCAACCAAAAATTAAACCTTATTACCGGTTCTTTGTATGACGCAATTGTACAAAGCATGTTACCTGTACCAGAGCAGGTGAACTTTTCGGAAACCGGTTTTAGTTTCTTTAGTGACCGCCCCATCACTGAAGGCACCTATCTGCACGTGACTTTAAGCCACCCGGAAAATTTCTTCCATATTGCGGCAACCGCCCAAGTGGCCTACAGTCGTGAAGAAGAAAATAGCAAATTCCGGACCGGTGCTTATTTCATTACCATGCACCCACAAGACCGCGTCAAACTCGGTGAATGTGTCAAAGCCAACTTTGCTTAAATCACTGATTTAGTCATTGTGAATACTGGATGGAAGGCGAGCTGCATAGCTCGCTTTAATTTCTCTGGAAAAATACAACAATAAACCCGTCAACAAAATACCGACACCGATTAAGGCCTCACCCGACAAGCTTTCATCATTCAAAAGCACACCGACGAATAAAGCAAGCATTGGAGTCAATACCGTCGTCAAAGACAAGGTGGTCGCCCTGATTTTCTGTACCAGTTTAAAATAACAGAACATGGCAATCAGCGAAGCCATCACCACGGCATATCCTAGCCCGATCAGTGATTTTGCCTGAGGCATTTGGGTTGGCGCAAATTGCCAGATAAAAGGCAACATGGCACAGGCCATGACTGCTGAAACTGCAATGGAACCAGTCGCTTGCGCCATCGGTTGTAAAGGTGCATTGACTTTTTTGACCCAAAACATCGAAACACAATAAATAAACACACTCAGTAACATCAGACCAATGCCGATTGGCTGAATGTGCTGGTCTTTACCACCGAGACAAATCACTGCCAAACCAGTCAGGGCAATCGCCATCCCGCACCACTGTGAAGGATAGAGCTTGAGCTGAAACACGAAACGGCCAATCAATCCGGTAATAATAGGTGCCAGACCAAACATCAGCGCAATAATGCCTGAGCTGAGATAATCCGTGGCCAGATAGGTAAAAATCTGCGAGCCAATAAAACTGCAAGCTCCAGCCAGATAACTGTGCATCGAGAGAGAATCGACAGGAAAACGGGTTTTAAACAGCCACAACAAGATAAATGCAAAAGGCAATGCCAGAAAAAATCGCAGAGCCAGTGCCCAGAGCGGATGCAGATCGCTCACACTCCAGACAATGGCTAGCGGTGTAGTGGCCCAGATAAAAACCAATAAAAGATAGGTCACAACCATATTGGTTTGTGTTGACATGCGCGATTGCTCTTAAAGTGCAGATGTTTTACGTTTTTGTTTTTGAATGGTTTGATCCAGTGCGCTTGAAAATTCACGCTTATCCCGCTCTGAAATCGGAGGTGGCCCACCCGTTTGCACACCGGCACCACGTAAACTATCCATAAAGTCTCTTAGATGTAAACGTGCTTTGACATTGGCCGTGGTATACACTTCACCGCGTGGATGAATGGCAATCCCGCCCTTTTCAATCACTTCTGCCGCCAGGGGAATATCTTGGGTCATGACAATATCATGCTCTTTCATGCGCAGAATAATCTCTTTATCTGCAGCATCAGCGCCACTCATCACCTGAATTGAATTAATCCGGACTGAAGGCGTAATGCCCACCGACTGATTGGCCACAAAAGTCACTTCCAACTGATAGCGATCCGACGCACGGATAATCACATCTCTTAAAATACGGGGTAATGCATCAGCATCGACCCAAAGTTTGAATGGCAACACAGGGTTTCCCATTAAGGTATAAATCCTGGGTATTCTAGCAAATTGAGAGGATCAGGTTGATGATTAAATCGTTGCATTTTCATCGCTGCTGTCGCTCATGTTTTTTTGAATCTATTTGATTTGAGCCGTAACTGTGATTCAGTCTAGAAAAAAAATTGACTGCATTTAATTTGAAAATTCATTCGATTGACTTGAAAAATCGTAATGACCCTCGATTAACTATAAATAAGTCATCCAAGATCAATTGTGCATATGAAAAATCAGAATAGCCCAGAGATCATCACCATTGATGATCAGAATTTCGGTAGTCACGTCGAACACTGGACATTACTCACCGAGAATCCAGGTACAGATGTGCCACAGTGGTTAGGCAAAGCTCTTGATGCGCCTATTATGCCGATGGGCATTTGCACACAAGAATGTGATATGGATGAAAATACCTGGCTGATTCAGGGGCCGAGTAAAGCTGCGGTGCAATTGAGCCAAGTGATCGCCATAGAAAATAATAAGCCACAGGCCGTAAAAACTGCATTCCCCTGCTTTGACAGTCCTTATCAGGTCAAAGCGACCATCGATCGAATTATTTCCTGCAAATCCAATACTCAGGCGGTATTACGTCTGAATCTGGGTGCCAACAATATTATTTATGCTTTCGATAGTCTGTATAGCGTCAATCATCCGCATTATGAAAAAGACCAGTCCTATGTGGTGAATCTGAATGCTTGGGCCTATGAGCTTGAAGCAGTGGCTGACCATGAACATCTGGTGGTGGATGATCCGGCTTCGATCAAGCATCACCGTGCCTTGAATGATATTCTGGCAGCCAACCAGGGCGTGGCACCCGATAATTTGCAGGAACAGATTGATGCCTGGCAGCCACACTCAGAAGAAGATAAAGCACCTGTTACTGTAGATTTCTCTAAAATGGTGGCTTATCTTTATGGTGAAACCATGGGCCAGGAAGATGAAGCCTGGTTTCAGGGCAATATTGTCGGTAAAACTGCCATGCAGTTTATGGATCAGGACTATACCCTGTATGATGTCACGCTGATTCATGATGAAGGTCAACCAGCCACCTTGATCCGGATTGCAACGCGGAATGAGCAGCATAAAAATTTCCAGATTGGTCAATATATTCGTGGAAATCTGTGGATTCAGGCCAATATTTATAGAAAATCAGCTTAAGTTAAAATAAACAAAGAAGGTCTTCTTTTTGATGGGGATCTTCTTTGTTTAATCCGTATTTTCTGTTTTTAATTTTATTTTTTTGATTATTTTTTACCCATTTTTTCTAGCTTAATAACCTATTTAAATCATTTAAAAAATCGAGTTATCCACATTGTTAAATTCACATGAATTCATTTTATACATGCAATCGAATCCTAAAAATCTTGTAAAAATAAGACTTTGATTTCGCATACGAATAAGTTCAGACAAATCCAAAGCTGATATTTAAATAAAATGAAAATTTATGAACTTTAATCAAGAATGTACTTTATTTAATCAATTTTTTATGATAAAAATACTCACAACAAATAGTATTAACGATAAATAGATCGGACAATAAATATCTATGAAAATCGTGCAAGAAGAAACATTAGACCAGGTCGAGCATCATCTTAGCTCTCGCTATAATATTGATATGATGTCATGCCTTTTTTTCATGTTGGGAATGCTGATCTGCGGCTTTACCCTGCATACTTTTATTTTTTAAATTCCCTGACATAACCGAATGCATAAAAAAACCCAGCCTATGCTGGGTTTTTACATTTCAGGGATTAACCATTGCGTTTTGCAAAGTCATCCATAAAATTCACCAAGGCTTGTACGCCCTCTAATGGCACTGCATTATAAATACTGGCACGCATACCACCGACAGAACGGTGACCCGCAAGATTCAATAAATGCTGGGCTTCTGCTTCTTTCAGGAATTGTTTTTCAAGATCTGCATTGGCCAAAGTAAATGGCACATTCATGATTGAACGATTTTCTTTGAAGATTGGATTGGCATAAAAATCGCTTTGATCGATATAACCATAAAGCAGATTGGCTTTTTCCAGGTTCACTTTATGCATGGCTTCTACACCGCCATTTTCCAGCAACCATTCAAATACCAGACCAGACAAGTACCATGCATAAGTCGACGGCGTATTTACCATAGAACCATTTTTGGCTTGATCTGAGTATTTTAAGATACTTGGAATTTCAGCTTTGGCTTGATCCAGTAAATCTTCACGAATAATCACCAGGGTTAAACCCGCTGGGCCGATATTCTTTTGCGCACCTGCATAGATCACACCAAATTTTGATACATCAAGTGGCGCAGATAAAATGCTTGATGAATAGTCACAAACAAGGGGCTTATCTGTTTCAGGAATAGAAGCAAACTGCAAACCACCAATGGTTTCGTTGTCTGCATAGTGCACATAGGCGGCATCGGCAGACAGCTTCCATTCGTTTTGCGCGCTGATGGCATGTTTAGCATCAATTTTGATACCTGCTTCTACGACATTGATATCGCCATAGCGTTGCGCTTCTTTCAAGGCCTTTTCAGACCAGATTCCGGTATGGATATAGTCCGCTTTGTTATTTTTACCCAGCAAGTTCAATGGAATTGCCGAAAATTGTAAGGATGCGCCACCCTGCAAGAACAATACTTTGTAGTTCTCGGGAATATTCATGAGTTTGCGTAGGTCTGCTTCCGCTTTTTCAGCCACGGCCACATAGTCGGAACTACGGTGGCTCATTTCCATGATCGAAAGACCTTTGCCATGCCAGTCAAGCATTTCAGCTTGAGCTTTTTCAAGTACGGTAGTCGGTAATGCAGCAGGACCAGCACAGAAGTTGTACGCGCGCATGAGTTTTCCTTATCTATGTGAGACACAATAAAATGATGGCATTTAACCATATCTGGCAAGGTCTTGCACAAAATTATTTCAATCTCGAACTGTAATTACAGTCAAAAAATCAATGTAGATTCACAAGATAAGTTGACCATTTATAGGGTTAATTAAACTTATTATGCCTATTTTTATTAAATGTTTGAGTTTAAAAATAAAACTATTATGATGAACTCACAATGATTAAAAAATAATCTGAAAAATTATAAGTAGGGAAAAAATGGATAACTTTATTAATCGCCTCAAATTACATATTGAGCATGTTAAACGTGTCGGTGCGCATTGCTCAACTGAAGAAACCACCAAACAAGCACTTATATTGCCACTTCTGGATATTTTAGGCTTCAGTCCTTATGATCCAACGAAAGTACTGGCAGAGTTTGCCGCTGATTTTCCTGGTGTCAAATCAACAGAGCGCGTTGACTACGCGCTATATTGTAATGGTCAACCGGTTATGTTTATTGAAGCCAAATCTTATGCAAGTAATTTAACAAATCACGCACCACAACTCTCCCGATATTTTAACTCTACTCTGGGAGTGACCATTGGCGTCATTACCAATGGACGTGAATGGCGTTTTTTTACTGACCTCATTAATCCAAATATTATGGATGAAAAACCTTTTCTGGTTGTTGATTTCACTAAACATCAAGCCGAAGAACTGACTCAATTAGCAGAATTCAAACATGATAATTTCCATGTAGAAAAATTACGATTTTTTGCCGAAGAGAATCAGTATATCCAACAGTTTAAAGCGGTAATCAAAAAATCAATTAATGAAGTCGATATTGATTTTGTACGTTATGTTGCTCAGCAAGCCAATATTCCAAGACAGCTCAATACAAAATTCCTTGAATCAATTCAACCCTTCGTTAAACAAGCAGTCGAACGTGCAATTAGCGATACGGTTTTAAAAGGCTTATCTGCACCCACCGTCATTACAGCACAACCCATTGAGCAACAAACTGAATTAAGGACTGATGAAGTTTCAGAAGAGCCGACTCCCTCAAATCTTCAACAAGACATTATAAATCCTCAGAATCAAAGAATTGTTACCACGGTAGATGAACAAAGCTTACAAAATATTATCCATGAACTTTTTCCAGACCATGAACTCACCGGAAAAGATACGGAGAGCTATTATTCCATTCTGTATCAAAGTAAAAATAATAGATGGTTATTCCGCTATGATGTGAACCGAAAACGTCCTACTGTTCAATTTATTGTTCCCATTGATGAGAGACATAAACTTGAATTAAATAGAGCGGGTCTAGAAGTGTTAAATAATGGACAAATTTATCTGGATAAACCGGAGCATATTTATAGAGCCGTAGGGGTTTTAAAAGATTGTTTAGATTTTTGCATGAATGATGAAAATTTCAAAAGAACCGCCCTAAGTTAGTCAGGACGCGCAAGCGTCCTTGATGCTAGACAGATGTAAAATAAACAATACTACAACCATGCCCCTTACTGAGCTGCAAACCACTGATTTATAATGTACACAAATCAACTTATTCTTCACTTTGGCCATCTGCTTGCATGAATATGACGAACTATAAAAGTAAATTATTTTTGGGGTGTGGATTATTGTCAGGCCTATGGTTGAATAGCCAGAGTCTATACGCCCAGACTTTGAGTTTTCAAGACGCCGAAAAACAGTTATTGCAGTCTTCTTACAGCAGTCAGGCCTATCAAAGCTTGGAACAAGCCTCGAAACTTGAAGCTGAAGCGGTAAAAGGTTTGGGATTACCACGTGTCGATCTGAATGTGCGTGCTTATGCTTTTCGTAATGAATTAGATATTCCTTTGGGTGCTCTTAAAAACAACCTGGAGCAATCTCTCACCAATGGCTTAAATAATAAAATTGATGAGTTTAATTTAGCTGCGAATATTGCCAATCCTTTAAAAGAAGGTTTACAACAACCGATTCATGATGGTGTAGGCTTAATTCCCGATACCTCCAAGGTCGTACTCGAAGATCAAGTGATTCGTCCTACCGTGTCCATGATGATGCCGCTTTATACCGGTGGTTTGACTCATAGCGCCAAGGAGATTGCCAATCTTCAGGTCGGTCGCAGTCAGCTCAGTAATCAACAGCAACAAGACACGCAGCGTTTCGAACTGATTCAAAGTTATTTTAATGTGCAACTGCAAAAGCAACTCCATGCAGCAGCAGTATTTAATCTGAATGCCATGCAACAGCATTATCGCAATGCCTTAAAAATGGAACAGCAAGGTTTTATTAGCAAAGGCCAGCGCATGCAGTTTGAAGTGGCGCGTAATAATGCCGAGCGCAGTCAGCAAAATATGCAAACCAATTTAAATGCCAGTCTATTTCAACTGAATAATCTGCTGCAACAAAGCAGTATCACTGAACTGTCGACACCTTTATTTGTCAATCAGACCGAGCCACAGGCTTTAAATCAACTACTGAAAACCTTTAGTCAAAACTCTGCGCTGATTCAAAAAATGCAGCTAGATACCCAATTAGCACAAGCCAATGTCAAAGCTCAGCAAGCAGCAAAAAAACCCAATGTCTTTGCTTTTGGTGAATATAGTTTGGATCAGAATCAAAACTGGATTGTCGGTGTTGCCGCACGCTATAACCTGTTTTCAGGGATTGATAAAAACAAAAATATTCAGGCGGCCGAGCTCAAACGCTATGCCACAGAACTGCTCACCTCACGCACCCAGCAAGAGATTGAAAACCTGATTTATAAATCTTATAGCGAAGCCTTGAGTGCACAGCAAAGTCATGCTTTGTTGGAACAAAATCTAAAAGCTGCGCAGGAAAATTTACGCATTCAAGAGTTGTCCTTTAAAGAGGATATCGGAACAGCAACACAGGTCATTGATGCCCAAAACATGCTTAGCGGGCTACGAGCCGAAACTGCATTGAATGCCTATAAATATGTGATGTCACTGGCCACCCTGTTACAAAGCCATGGCTCGATTGCAGAATTTCCCAATTATATTCAACACACCAATACCCACTATATTCGCTAATGGAGCCGAACATGAACGACGATCAAAAACCCAATGATCCTGTGAATGAAGCGGTTTCATCTACCGAAACAGAAAGCTCTCCCGCTCCACAGACCCAATCAGCAACGCTAGAGGAAAATCACGCGACGACCTCGACCGATGAGCAGCCTCCTGAAATCTCCAAAAAGAAAAAATATCTACTGCTGGCGTTGCTGCCTATTCTGCTGGCCGTGATTATTTTTGGATTATGGAAAAGCTATCAACCGACGCCGATTGAATTGCAAGGTCGTGTCGAGGCTGAAACGATTCAGGTGGCCACCAAAGTGCCAAGCCGGATTGAAGAAATCTATGTGGAAGAAGGTCAGCGAGTTAAAAAAGGCGATGTTCTGGTTCGCTTAAATAGCCCGGAAATTGCAGCCAAAAAACAGCAAGCTACAGCAGCCTTACAATCGGCTTTGGCCTTACAGTCCACAGCTGAACGTGGCTCGCAGGAAGAAAATGTCGCGAGTCTGTATGCCAACTGGCAATCGCTAAAAGCACAGCAAAATCTCGCCACAGTATCTTATCAGCGTGGGGAAAATCTATTTAAGGAAGGTGTGATTTCACGTCAGCGCCGTGATGAACTGTATGCAGCCAGTCAATCTGCGCTAGAAATGACTGAGGCCGCCTATCAGCAATATGCACGTGCCAAGCGTGGCAGCACCCCGCAGCAAAAGAGTTCAGCCGATGCACAAGTAGACATTGCCCAGGCTGCTCTAAACGAAGCCAATGCGCTAGAAGCAGAAACCGAATTGCTGGCCCCCGTCAATGGAACGGTGTCTAAAACTTATGGCAAAATATCTGAGCTGGTCGCAACCGCAGTGCCCGTGGTCAGCCTGATTGAAGAGAAGATGTGGGTAAGCCTGAATATTCGCGAAGACCAGTATGCTCCATTTCAAAAATTAGAAAGCATTCAAGGTTATATTCCAGCCTTGGATCAAACAGCCAGTTTTCAGATCAAAAGTATTAGCGCTGAAGGTGAGTTTGCCACCATTAAAACCACCCGCCAAACCGGCGGCTATGATGTGAGAAGTTTTAAACTGCATTTGCTACCGACACAAACCATGCCTGAACTGAAAGTCGGTATGAGCGTGTTATTTAAACTTAAAGAGACACCCTAATGTGGCTGGGTATATGGCGCGAACTACGCTATTTGCTCCGAGAAAAATGGGATCTGTGCCTGGTTACGCTGGCACCTGCTCTAGTAATTATTTTATTCAGCAGCATGTTTGCGCAGGGCAAGCCTACTCATTTACCGATTGCCATTATTGATCAAGACCGAAGTGCGTTCAGCCAAAGCATCTATCGACATGTCTCGCTCAATCATACCCTTAAAATTGAAACAGTATCCGAGCAAGCTGCTGAAGTTGAACGCCTACTGAATAAAAATAAAATTTGGGGTTATATCCATATTCCAAATGGTGCCGAACAACGTTTTGTTCGTGCTCAGGATGCAGAAATTAGCATTGCCTTTAACCAGAGTTATTTCAGTATCGGCAATACAATTTCTTCAGCCATGCTGGTGAGTACCTTACAAGCCCTGGCTGAGTTTACTGAACAGCACTATCTGGTGAATCGACTGCCCTATATCCAAGCACCGATACCACAGATCAAGATCTCACCTTTGTATAATCCGCAATTGAATTATGAGTTATATCTAGAACCTTATGTCATTCTCGCAGTTCTGCATTTACTGCTGTGTTGTTGTGTGGCATTTTCCGTCGGTCAGGAACTGAAGCGGCAGACCTTAACAAGCTGGATTAGCAACTCATCCATTTGGATGGCTTTAGTGTCTAAAAATCTGGTCTATGTGGCTATTTTTAGTCTATGGACTTGGGCGTGGATGTTTTGGATGATTGAAATTCGCGGCTGGTTTGTTGCCGGTTCGCTTGGTCTGATTTTATTAGCACAATTGCTGCTGTATAGCGCCTATGCATTTTTAAGCGCTGCGGTGGTGCTGGCCACCCAAGATTTAAGTAAATCTTTCGGCTTGATTGCTGTATATGGTGGGTCATCGTTAAGCTTTGCCGGGGTGACTTTACCCTTAAATAATGCGCCCCTATTCACCCAGTTTTGGGCCAATATTATCCCCTTTACTCCTTATGCCAAATTACAAACTGAACAATGGATGATTGGCAGTCCAGTGCAGATTTCACTGCAAGCTATATGGATCTTGTTGGCCTATGTGGTGGTGTACGCACTGCTAGCCTATATTTTTCTCAAGAAAATAGCCAAAGGAGCGGCCTGATGAAATCCCTTTGGTTTTATTATCTGCGCAGCTTTAAAGATATTGTCAGCCACGGCGCTATCTTTACCACGCTGATTTTATCAGTGGTGTTTTATAGCTTCTTTTATCCCTTTGCTTATCAGGCACAGCAAGCCGAAGCCTTACCGATTATTATTGTTGATGCAGAACAAAGTCACTTGAGCGCGCGGATTATTGGCCAAGTCCGTCAAAGCCCGAATGTTGAAATCAAGGCGATTACCAGCAATTTCGCCGAAGCCAAAACATGGGTTGAATCGCAACAAGCGGATGGGATTTTGCTGCTACCGGACAATTTATCGCAAACGTTAAGGCATGGTGAAACGGGTGGAATAGGACTGTACTTAAGTGCTGCCAATTTTTTAGTCACCAAACAGATGGGGATCGGTTTAGCGACCTCTCTTGAGCAGACCTTGGCAGACTATGCTGAACGTTTTGGCCAGGTTTCAGATTTTTCTCCTGCCCTATCAGTGCATCAGATTCCATTGTTTAATCCGCTCTCCGGCTATGGCAGTTATGTCTTTCCTGCGGTCGCCCCTCTCATCATTCATCAGACCATTTTTTTAGGTTTGAATATGCTGATTCTGGTGTACCGCGAAAGAAAAGTGCAGTTAAACTCAAATGCGTTGATTGGGCTATGTTTAGCGATATTGAGCATTGGCTGTCTGGGTTGTTTTTATTTATTTGGATTTACCTTTTGGTTATTTGATTATCCGCGAGGGGGTAACCTATTCGGCATGCTGCTGGCTGTGCCGGTTTTCGTTTATACTGTGATTGGAATCACCTGCCTATTTGCCAGTTTTCTGGATATGCCGGAACGCGCTGGACATGTAATTGTTTTTACTTCTATCCCTCTATTTTTTTTATCCGGTGCTGCCTGGCCACATGCAGCTATGCCCATCTGGATGCAAGTGATCGCTGAGATACTGCCTTCTACCCAAATGGTGCAGATGTTTATTCAACTGAATCAGATGGGTGTACCGACCGCACTGATTTTGCCTAAACTGATATATCTGGGGCTGATAGGCAGTTTATGTTTTTTCTTGGCTTATCGACGTTTGATTCAAGTGAGTCAAAGCAGATAAAGCATTGGATTTATGCTGTCATCAACTTATGGATTAAGATTCGCCAAAGACCTGAATATTAAAATTACGAATCTTGTTGCTACCATTCGGCTGGTCGAAACTGACATCATACTGCACCAGATTATTTGGATAGGCAATTTCATAGCTGATCTTATATTGGCCAGGCTGGTTGGTTGCTTCTTCAATCTGCTTGGTCATTAAAGTTTTAGACTTGTACTCACCTTTCGGAATTGAACGTGAAAAGCGTTTCATCAGCTTTTCGTTGTCCTTAAACTGTGTTTGCAATTGCGGCTCTAGCTGATCCAGAAACTCGTCATATTTCCCATCACGCAAATCCTCATAGGCCAGCTGTGCTGCCTGTTCCTGCTCAGGACTTGGGTTTGGAATATTGTCCATTGAGTTACAGCCACTTAATGCAACTGCTGCCGCTAACAACATTGATTGGGTTTTCATCGCTTACCTTCATTCAGTCAAGATTTATAAAAAAGGACGCCGAAGCGCCCTTTTTATCAATAGAACACTTATTCTTCTACTGAGTTTTCACCATCTTTTTCAACATGTTCAGCTACTGTATCTGTTTCAGTCGCTACATCTGTTTCTGCTACTAAAGATTCTTCACCTTCAATCGCTTCAACAAACTCATCTTCTTCAACAGCTTCAACTGAAACCACACCAACCAGTAACTCTTCATTACCGAGACGGATCAGACGAACACCTTGTGCATTACGACCGGTTTGAGCCACTTCAGAGGCACGGGTACGAACCAAAGTACCGCCATCGGAAATTAACATCAGCTCTTTAGATGCATCAATCGCTACTGCACCGACCAACTGACCATTACGTTCTGAGGTCTTGAGTGCAATCACACCCTTACCGCCACGTTTCTTGGTCGGGAAGTCATCCACCGGGGTACGTTTACCATAACCATTTTCAGAAGCACACAATACTTCACCAGTTTCAGGGACAACGACTAAAGACACAATCCGGCTGATCAATGCTGAATCTGCAGCATCTTCATCATCAGACTCAATCTCAGTTTCTTCGCTTTCTTCCAGCAAGGCTGCTGCACCGATGGTCACGCGCATACCGCGCACACCTTTGGCTGAACGACCCATTGAACGTACATCAGTCTCTGCAAAGCGAATGGCTTTACCTTCGTTCGAGAACAACATGATTTGCTGTTCGCCGTCAGTAATCGCAACACCAATTAAAGTGTCATCGCCATTCAGTTCAATCGCACGTAAACCGTTTGAACGCACATTCGAGAACTGTTCAAGTTCTACACGTTTAATCGTACCGTATTCAGTCGCCATAAACACATAGAAGTTTTTACGAACCGCTTCAGCCTGCTGTGCAAAATCATTGATGATGTCATCATCAAGATCGGTCGTTGAAAGTTCTAAACCTAGCTCTTTCAATTGAACACGAAGTGCATCAGAAATATCATCCGCACCCTCTTCAGATTCAGCAAGTGCCGCTTCAAGTGCCGTAAAGTGACCATTAATCACTTCATTGCTTTGCAGTTGTGCAGCATTGGCTTTTACGAAGGCTTTGAAGTCCGCCAGACGTTCTTTGAATTTCTTCGGTGCATCAATCACCGGTAAAATTGCGGTAATGGTCTCGTTTTCGTCTAATGGCAACAAGTTCACCATTGGGCGACCTTTGGCACCACGTGATGCTTGTGGCACTTCATACACTTTCAGACGATAGACTTTACCAACGTTGGTAAAGCAAAGTACCGTCGCATGACTTGACGTCACAATCAGATGTTGAATGTAATCGTCTTCTTTCATGCTGGTCGCAGACTTGCCACGGCCACCACGACGCTGTGCGGCGTAATCAGACAATGGTTGAGTTTTCGCATAGCCTGTTTTTGAAACCGTCAGCACCATTTGCTCTTCAGGAATCAGATCTTCACGAGAGAAATCGATACGTGATTCAACAATCGACGTTTTACGTGCATCGCCATATTGCTGAAGAATTAACGCAAGCTCTTCACGAATCACGTTCATCAACAGATTAAAGTCATTTAAAATTGCAGTCAGTTCAGCAATTTGCGCCAGAATTTCGCTATATTCAGCATGTAACTTGTCTTGTTCAAGACCGGTTAAACGATGCAGACGCAGTTCCATAATCGCATTGACTTGGGTGGGTGACAGACGATAAATATCGCCATCCAGACCAAACGGACGACTTGGGTCTTCACCTTCAATCTCATCCGGACGTACAGAAACTGAGCCAGCTTTTTCTAGCAATGCCAATACACCGCCACCTGCCCACTCACCTGCCTGTAAACGCTCACGCGCTTCAGCCGGGTTTGCAGAACTTTTGATGGTTTCGATGATGGCATCAATATTCGCCAGAGCAACGGTTAAACCTTCCAAGATATGACCACGTTCACGCGCTTTGCGTAATTCGAACATGGTACGACGCGTTACCACTTCCTGACGGTGACGGATAAACGCTGCAATAATATCTTTCAGGTTCATCAGTTTAGGCTGGCCATTGTCCAGGCAGACCATGTTGATGCTGAAAGAGTTTTCAAGTTGCGTGTTCTGGAACAGGTTGTTCACGATCACTTCGGCATTTTCGCCACGTTTCAAGTCAATCGCGATACGCATACCGTCTTTATCCGACTCGTCACGCAGCTCGGAAATACCTTCCAGTTTTTTCTCTTTAACCAGTTCAGCAATACGCTCAATGGTTTTTGCTTTATTGACCTGATATGGAATTTCCGTAAACACGATCGTAGTACGGCCATTCTTTGGATCTTCTTCGAAGTGATACTTGCCACGGATGTGTAAACGGCCTTTACCGGTACGGTAGGCATCCACGATGCCCGATTTACCGTAAATAATACCGCCTGTCGGGAAGTCCGGACCAGAAATGTGTTCCATCAACCCTTCGATGCTGATCTGGGGATCATTGGCATAGGCCAGACACGCATTCACAACTTCAGTCATGTTATGCGGCGCCATATTGGTCGCCATACCCACTGCAATACCGGTTACACCATTAACCAATAAGTTCGGTACACGGGTGGGCATCACCTGAGGAATACGCTCAGAGCCATCGTAGTTGTCTTCCCACTCGACGGTATCTTTTTCAAGATCCGCCAAGAGTTCGTGGGTCAGTTTACGCATACGCACTTCGGTATAACGCATCGCTGCTGCGCTGTCGCCATCGACCGAACCAAAGTTACCCTGACCATCGACCAATTGGTAACGCAAACTGAAATCTTGTGCCATACGTACAATGGTTTCGTATACGGCAAAGTCACCATGCGGGTGATATTTACCGATCACGTCACCGACGACACGTGCAGACTTTTTATAAGCTTTGTTATAGTCATTGCCTAATTCGTGCATTGCGAAAAGCACACGACGATGAACAGGTTTTAAACCATCTCGTACATCGGGCAATGCACGTGACACAATCACGCTCATCGCATAATCGAGATATGAGCTTTTAAGTTCATCCTCAATGGCAATCGGTCTAATTTCCGATACGCTCATGCATACTCCTTATTCTACAAGCCAGTTTTGGCTTGTATTTATATGTCGTAAAACTAGCAAAATCATTAACTCAAACGACTGAGTTAAAAACTAAAATACAGCCCTAAATTATAGCATAAACACTTGTATTTTTGTGTCGAAATATTCAGCTTAACCTTGTTAATTATCTTCATTTTAGTGGTCATTTTCCTGTTATTTCAGCGTCAAAAACAAGTGCACCACATCCATATTTTTTCGCACCCGAAATATACATAAAAACAGCAGTGCAAAAAAAAGATGCACACACAAAATGGGCATCTTCCTTAGATTTAATCTGTCTTTTAATGCGCTTGATTCAGTACCTTGCGATAAGTCAGCACCGCCACAATCAATAGAATCGGCAATAGCATCTCCACCCCTTCCTCAATGGTCATGATCATGACCTGGGTATGTGGTATGAGCTGAATATTGAATTCCTCCCTGAGGGTTGACGTCGTGCGATCCAGAACCTTGCTCAGTCCGCCACAGGCAATGGTCAGGAAGATAAAAAAATGCGCAATATTCAAAGAATCTTTCATGCTGCGTATGGTGTTTACCAATTTTTTTGCCAGTACCATAAAGACAAAAATAATCCCGAGCAATAAAATAAAGCCCAGCAGCTTGTCCATGAGCGGAATTTCAGCACTGCGATAGAAATTGGTTTTAATAAAGCTGTCGTCAAACAGTCGCTTATGAAAGTCCATTTCCCTGAAGCCCAACAATATCGCAGCAGCAGCGGTAAATATCCGGGTATTCAGTTTAATTTCAGTATTTAGCAGACACAGCATGGCCAGCAAGTACCATAGCCAAGGACTAAGCACTTCAAAAGCGCCCGACTCACTGAATAAATACTGGGTTACTGACAGCGGTGCATTCAACGCAGTATGCACACAAATACTCACATAGAGCGCAATCAGCAGGAAACTAATAAACAGGATATGAGCGGTTCTGGAAAAGGACATGATCAAAGCAGGAGAAAAAGCAAAGCAGGATTTTATCACTTTTCATCCAAATCACATACTCTAGTTTCGACTGCCGAGTATCTTTAAAACTTTTCCAATAAAAAACGCCTCTTGGTACCGAGACTAAGAGGCGTTTTAAACTGTATTCAGGAATTAGATTTTAGAAACCAATTCAGGAATAACAGTGTTCAAGTCACCAACTAACCAGTAGTCAGCCACTGCATTGATTGGCGCTTCTTCATCTTTGTTGATCGCAACGATCACTTTAGATTCTTTCATACCGGCCAAATGCTGAATTGCACCAGAAATACCGACAGCGATGTACAGGTCAGGTGCAACGATTTTACCGGTTTGACCAACCTGCATATCGTTAGGAACGAAGCCAGCATCTACTGCAGCACGTGATGCACCTTGTGCAGCACCAAGCTTGTCCGCCAATGGATCAAGGATCGCGTGATAGTTCTCACCTGAACCCACACCACGACCACCAGACACCACAATGCGAGCAGCTGTTAATTCAGGACGCTCAGACTTCACGATTTCTTCGTTGATAAACTTGGAAATGCCTGCATCGCCAGCAACAGTCGCAGCTTCTACAGAGGCAGAACCGCCTTCAGCAGCAACAGCATCAAATGCTGTACCACGAACAGTTGCCAGTACGACATTTTCGCCCGACTCTACAGTTGCAATCGCGTTGCCTGCATAGATCGGACGCTTGAATGTTTTAGGACCATCGACTGCGATGATGTCGGTAATCATGCTCACATCAAGAAGCGCAGCTGCACGTGGCAAAATGTTTTTACCAGTCGTCGTAGAAGCAGCAAGGATATGTGTATAACCTTTGCCTAATTCAGCAACCAGTTTCGCTACGTTTTCAGCCAGCTGGTTTGCATAAGCAGCATCATCAGCAAGTACGACTTTGCTTACACCCGTAACTTTCGCTGCTTGATCAGCAACTGCTTGAGCGCCAGAACCAGCAACCAATACAGTGATATCACCACCGATTTTTTGCGCCGCAGCAACAACGTTTAAAGTAGCAGCGTTTAATGCTTTGTTGTCGTGCTCAGCGATAACTAAAATACTCATGATTTTTATCCTTCTGTATTAGATCACTTTCGCTTCGTTTTTCAATTTTTCTACAAGCTCGTCTACAGACTTCACTTGTACGCCAGCTTTACGCTCTGCAGGTGATTCAACTTTTACTGTTTTCAGTTTAGTTGTGGTCGTTACACCAAAATCTGCAGGCGACTTGTTATCAAGCGGTTTTTTACGCGCTTTCATGATGTTTGGAAGCGCTGCATAACGTGGCTCGTTCAAACGCAAGTCAGTGGTAATAATGGCTGGAAGTGCAAGTTCAACAGTTTGTAAACCACCGTCTACTTCACGTGTTACTTGTACTTTGTCGCCATCTACTTTCACTTCAGAAGCAAATGTACCTTGGCCCGCACCCATTAGAGCGCCAAGCATCTGACCAACCTGATTAGAGTCGTCATCAATGGCTTGCTTACCTAGAAGGATTAATTGTGGTTGTTCAGCTTCAACAACACCTTTCAGGATTTTAGCAATTTCTAGCGCACCGAGCTGGCTGTCATCAGCTTCAACCAGAATACCGCGGTCAGCACCAAGCGCCATTGCAGAACGGATCTGTTCTTGCGCTTCTTTAGGACCAATAGAAACAACAATGATTTCTGAAACAGTTCCTTTTTCTTTTAAACGAACCGCTTCTTCCACTGCGATTTCACAGAATGGGTTAATTGACATTTTAACGTTGGTTAAGTCAACACCACTGTTGTCCGGTTTAACACGAACTTTAACGTTGGCATCAACCACACGTTTTACAGCAACAAGAGCCTTCATGTAATCCTCGGCTGTTTTAGCAAATGTAAATGTTGAGAAAAGTTAGTGTAACTCTTCACTTAAATTTTTTTAGGTGCCCTATCTTGCAATGTGTACGGCATTTCGGTCAAGTCACAATTCAACAAAGAGCTGTAAAAATGCGTAAATTTACCTGAACGATGCGTTCACAATTAATTGTTATCCATTTATTACAATGAAATGTATAAACATTTACTTAAAATTTAAGCATTGATTTATATTATTTTTTTATTTGATTAGTCACATCAATAGTTCTGATTGAAAAGCTGTACGCAAAATAAAATGAAAGTAGTTGGCAGCAAAACTGGCAGGATGAACCCACAATCATATTTGTCATTTTAGACAGAAATCTTCTTTGAAACGGATTTGGCCCACTAAAAAGACCAATTGATTGAATAAGCAACCCGCTCACTTATAGATACGCCAGGAAAGTCATCTCTTTTTCAAGTGCTTTTAACTATAAAAAAAGCATACTGTGAAAAGTATGCTTTTTTGAATCGGGCTTAATTGATGATGAGCCAGCTTGCTGCAAGCGCCAATAAACCACCAGAAGTTCCGTCTACCCATTTTTGTTTACGTTCATCAATCTGGGTTTTCTGGCTGATTTTGCTGAACAAAATACTTAAGCCACAATACACCACAAAAATCAGACCAATAAAAATAAAGGACAGAATCAAACCTTGACTGACAGTATTGGCCGATTTATCAATAAACTGCGGCAAAATCGCAAAATAAATCAGCATGCCTTTCGGGTTTAATAACGCAGTAAAAAAACCTTTTTGAATCGGATTAGCTGATGTCTTTTTCTCAATGTTCAGCACACTTTTACTGAATACTGACTTGAACAGGCCAAAGGCCAGATACAGCAGATAAGCAATTCCGAGCCAGCGAATCGTTTCAAACAGCACCGGAAAGGACACAATAATCGCGGCAATTCCGAGTGCGACCAGAATCGAATGCACCAGATAACCACAACACACACCGACAGTCGCCATCATGCCTGCTTTTGCATCTTTACCCATCACTTGAGACAGGATAAATAACATATCGGGTCCAGGCGTAAAAATCAGGGGAAGCACGGTCAGTGCAAAGAGTACAAATACAGACATTTCCTTTTCCTTTCAAACTCCAGAAAGTGAAACAAGTATCTGCGATTTTTTACAAAATTGGCTTTCAATTTATTTTATAATAAGTCTTATTTTTCGAATATTATTCTAATTTATGAAAATATCCACCAAGTCTGTGCGGGTAAAACTTGATCGAATTGATAAAAATATCATTCGACATTTACAAGCCAATGGCCGTATTCAGAATAATGATCTGGCGCGGGAAATTGGACTTTCACCTTCCTCCTGTTTGCGGCGGGTCAAATTACTGGAAGATGCGGGTGTGATTCAGAATTACACCACCATTGTCGATCAACAGAAAATTGGCTTTCAGCTGATTTTGTTTTCACGGATTTGGCTGGTCGGTCAAGATGCTGAAACCATTGACACCTTTATTGAGGCCATGAAAGAACTGCCTCAAGTGATGGAGTGCTATATCATTTTGGGGGAAAGTGATGCCTTGCTGAAAGTCGTGGTGCCTGATCTAGAAAGTTACCGTAAATTCCAGTCGACACATCTGACTAAAAAAAATGGTATTACCAGTGTTAAAACCGATTTACCGAGTCAGATTATTAAACAGAGTTTCCAATTGCCTTTAGAGGATTTATAAACGAATGGATTAAGAGTGACGATGGCGTATTTTTAATTCCAGCGCTAAATAATCATAGCCAGCTTAAATCACCCGCTATGTTGCAGATAGATAGATCGCAAGTTTGACGATAAGAAAAATATCAGGTTGCCTTGTTTAAAGACAACCTTTTTCTTGAGTAAAGCCGAGATACTAGGGAGTTTAGGCAGTTGCTTGTGCTAAAAAATCACGATGAATATGGCTTAAATCCACCAATTCATAGTCTGATAATTCAAAAACTGTCCAAATCGCAATCGCATCTTCTTTTAAATCGACCGCTTGGGTGGCACGATTCGACACTTGCCACTGTAAATCAGAAATCCATAAATAGTATTGTCCTGTCATTGCATTAAATGCCTGAACTTTACCATCGGCATTAATCCCTTGAATGATGGCACCTTCAGGTAAAGTCGCTGCAAGACTCGGTAAGCTAATGTCCACAAAATGCTTGATTTGTCGCAAACCATAACCTGCAAACATTTCTTTTTGAGCTGCGCTTAACTGTGCATATTTTTGTTCTATATCTGCAATCACTATTGTGTCCATATCAATTCCCATCCGCCAAATGCTGAGACTTTGCTCAGTCATACTTCATTTTAAATATTAATTACTCGTTCTTGTTATACCTGAAATGGCGCATTTAACGAATAAGACAATAGTGAAATGCCCAACAGAACGCCAGCTTTCAGTTCAATTCCATTTTAAGATTTAAATATGAAAGTTTTATGCCAAAAAAATATATTCATGATTCTTACTTTCTACCACTTGGCGCATGATCAATCCTTTTTATGCTGTGCACGCGGATGCGCCTGATCATAAATTTGTGCCAGATGATCAAAATCGACGTGAGTATAAATCTGGGTGGTGCTTAAATTACTGTGGCCCAGCATTTCCTGAACCGCACGTAAGTCGCGGCTATTCGACAGCATATGACTGGCAAAGCAGTGACGTAACAAATGCGGATGTAAATCCACATTGACGCCTGCGCGCTGCGCCTGAAACTTGACCCGATTTTCAATTTGGCGTGCACCCAGTGGATTGCCCTTCTGGGTAATAAATACATTCGCTTCTGGCACAAAGTCGCCATTCCATAAAGGATAAACCTGCAACCAGGCCATGACACTTGCTTTGGCCTTGGAGCCGAAAGGCACGATCCGGGTTTTATTACCTTTACCAGTAATACGTAGCAACTGCCGGTTGAAGTCGATATCTTTGATTCTGAGGTTTTGTAATTCGGCCAGACGCAACCCACTGGAATACAGCAACTCCAGAATGGCTTTGTCCCGGAGCCACATTTGCTGCTGGATTTCATTTTCAGGCGCAGGCTGATCGATGATCTGATTCACGGTTTCAATGTCTACCATGCCCGGCAAAGGACGCGATTGGCGCTTTAACTGAAAATCATCCGCCGGATTAAAGGCGAGATGCTGGGCCTGCTCTGCCCATTTCATAAACTGGCGAATGGACGACAGCATGCGCTGAAGACTGCTGGGACTCAGCTGATGCTGTTCGACTTTTTCAGCCAGAAACTGGCGCAGGTCTGTGGCTTCTACATCATTTAAATTGAGCTGCTCACGCTGGCAAAACTCTAAAAAATCCGAGACATCACGAGCATAGGCCTGCAAGGTATGTTTAGACTGGTTCTGGATTTCACGTTCTTTCAGCCACATATTGAGCAAAAGTTGAGGGGGCACAGTCACTGCATGCTCCATTTAAAATTGCTCCAGATAATCTTGAATCAGTGCTGCCACCTGATCTGCATGAGTGTTGGCAAAGAAATGATTTCCGCCTTGGATGATATGCAGTTTTGCATGTTTAAATATTTTTTCTAAGTATTGTCCTACTTGAATGGTGCTTAGAGGATCATGATCTGCCCAAATTAGCAAAATGGGAATTTCAAGACCGGCGAGCTGATCAGGATTAAATTCAGTGTGATCTTGTACAAACCAGTTCGGTACTGCTTTAAACTGTTCACGATAATCTGTTCGCCAGTCGGCACAGTGAAATCTCTTCAAATTTAAACCGCCTGATGTCGCCAACAATACCAGCCCTTTGACTTTTTGCGGATGCTTAAGCGCTAACCCAACTGCCAGCACACCGCCCATCGACTGGGCAATCAGAATGGAGTCATCCTGAATCTGCCTATTTACTAGTTCTTGCAAATCATACAGGTTTTGAATGGCTACATTTGGCGTCACCCCATCAAATCCTGGATAGGCAATGACCTGCTGATCTGGATATTCGGTTAATGCTGCCCTTAACGGCTGCCAAAAACCTTGGCTGCCAGATGCACCCGGTAAAAATACAAGCTGATTCATGAAGGCATAATCATGCATATTAAATTTCAGTTTCATCCTAACATAAAAAAAGCACCGTTCTGAGCACGGTGCTTTTTTAAAACTTAATGCCGATTAACCCTGAAAATAACGCAAATCCAGACGCCCTTCATACACGGTCGCCGTTGGTCCGGTCATCCAGACCACATCGCCTTCTTTCCACTCGATCTGCAACTTGCCACCTGCCAGCTCGATTTCAACCTTGCTCGACAGCAGACCACGGCGCATCCCGGAAATGGCTGCGGCACAGGCACCTGTACCACAGGCCAGAGTCTCGCCGACACCACGTTCATATACACGCAAACGCGCATGTTTTTCATCAATGATCTGCATAAAGCCAGCATTGACCCGTGCCGGGAAACGCGCATGCGCTTCAACTTGTGGGCCAATACGTGCCACATCGGCAGCAATCACATCCGGTACAATCGTCACCGCATGTGGATTACCCATATTCACCACATCAATGCTCAGCTTTTCACCGCTAGCAAGCTCAATGTCATACAGGCTTTCCGCTGCATCGGCCAAAAATGGAATGTCCTGTGGCAGGAATTTCGGATAGCCCATATTGACCCGCACCCAGCCATTGGCACCCAATTCCGGTTCAACAATACCAGACTTCGTCTGTACCTTGATTTTGGTTTTGCTGGTCAGCTGACGGTCATGTACAAACTTGGCAAAACAGCGCACGCCATTGCCACATTGTTCTACTTCCGAACCATCGGCATTAAAAATCCGGTATTTAAAATCTGCACTC
Organism: Acinetobacter sp. YH18001; assembly: GCF_013416975.1. Lineage (NCBI taxonomy): Bacteria > Pseudomonadati > Pseudomonadota > Gammaproteobacteria > Moraxellales > Moraxellaceae > Acinetobacter > Acinetobacter sp. YH18001. Next base: position 76,068 of record NZ_VPEU01000003.1, read on the forward strand.
GGTACGTCTGGTGGTTCAACCACCAGCAGCTGATCAAAACCAATACCAAAATTACGATTGGCCAAGCGCTGAATGGTGACCGGATCCAAATAAGCGCGCTGGCTGATCAGATCAACCACCATAAAGTCATTGCCCAGACCATGCATCTTGGTAAATTCTAATAACATCTCGATTTAGTCCTTAAGGCAATAAACGCTCACGTTCCCAGAGTGATTCAATCGTCTCACGTTCACGAATCAAATGTGCCTGATCTGCATCAACCATCACTTCAGCCGCACGGCCACGGCTGTTGTAGTTTGAGCTCATCACAAAACCGTAGGCACCTGCGCCCAAGACTGCCAGTACATCATTTTCTTTGATTGCCAATTCACGCTCTTTACCGAGGAAATCACCGGTTTCACAGATCGCACCTACCACATCCCATTCTTTAGTTTCAGCATCATTACGCGGCGTCACTGGCTGAATGTCCATCCATGCTTCATATAAAGCCGGACGAATCAGGTCGTTCATCGCCGCATCAATGATGGCAAAATTACGATGATTGGTCGGTTTGAGCAGATCGACTTTGGTCAGCAATACACCCGCATTGGCAGAAATACTACGCCCCGGCTCCATATACACTTTCAGGCCCAATTTTTCTAATGCTGGACGTAGCGCATTGGCATATTCTTCAACCGATGGCGGGGTTTCATCTTTATAAGTCACCCCCAGACCACCACCAATATCGATGTGTTTGAGGTGGATACCCATTTCTTTGAGCTGGTCAATCATGACAATGACACGATCCAGCGCATCAACAAAAGGCTGGGTTTCGGTGAGCTGTGAACCGATATGACAGTCAATCCCGACCACATCCAGATTGGCCAGTGACGCCGCATATTGATAGGTTGCAAATACGCTATCAGATGGAATACCGAATTTATTTTCTTTTAGACCGGTTGAAATATAAGGATGGGTTTTGGCATCGACGTCCGGATTCACGCGCAATGAAATCGGCGCTTTAACATTCAATTCAGCCGCAACCTTTTGAATACGATCCAGCTCGGCATGAGATTCCACATTAAAGCAGGCAATGCCCACTTCTAAGGCTTTTTTAATATCTGCTTCAGTTTTACCCAGACCCGAAAATACAATTTTTGCGGCATCACCACCGGCTTTCAGTACACGTGCCAATTCACCGCCGGTCACAATATCAAAACCGGCCCCCTGTTTGGCCAATACATTCAATACCGCAAGATTGGAGTTGGACTTTACCGCGAAACAGATTTGATGATCGATAAAGTTAAAAGCACGGTCCATATCTAAAAAATGCTTTTCCAAGGTGGCTTTGGAATAAACATAGAGAGGTGTGCCAAATTGCTCTGCGAGCTGTTGTAATGAACATTGCTCAGCGTGCAATACCCCATTAATGCGGGTGAAACTCATGAAGGTATCCTTTCTTTGAAAGCGTTAAGGTGTAGTCGTTGAATCTGATGCTTCAGGCGCAGCAAACTGTTGTTGCACAGGGGCATCTCGTTCTTCATCGGAGGCTTTGGATTCAGCTTCGGTATTTTTATATAACAAATACTTGGCACGCTTGTCGTAATCTGGATCATTCGGCAAGTGCAACGCACCTGACTGCCCACAAGCTGCAAGAACAAGACTTGTCGCCAAGATACTGATGTAGCAAATGACTTGATGCATCTGACCACCTAATTGAATAGTGTTTCGATGAAGTATAACGCGATGATCACCATGACCAAAGCGCTAAAGCCTAGAGATTATCTTTAGCGATAAAAAAACGCCAGCAGATCGCTGACGTTTTTATTGATAAGGTTTATTTATGTTTCTGTTTATAGAAACCGAAATAGCCAATAACCAGAAGGATAAACCAGATCGGGCTGACCATCAGTGCTTGACGGGTATCGTCTTCCAGCGCCAACACCACGATCATGCTCAGGAAGAATACGATCACAATCCAGCAGGTCACCAGACCGCCCGGCAACTTAAAGGTCGATTTGGCATGCAATTCTGGACGTGTTTTGTAGTACACGATATAGCTCCAGATAATGATGATCCAGACACAGATAAACAGAATCGTGGATAAAGTCGTTGCTAAAGTGAAAGCGCGGACGGTATCTGGAACGAAATACTGTAGTGCTGCACCCAGCAACAAACATACCGCAGAGAAATACAAGGCATTTGCCGGAACTGCACGACGGTTTAAGCGACCAAAGGCAAGTGGTGCCTGCTCTTCACGCGACAGACCGAACAGCATACGACTGGTCGAGAATACCCCACTGTTCATCGATGACATCACCGAGGACAACACTACCAGGTTCATGATGATCGCAGCTGCGGCAATACCAGCCTGACTAAACAGGTTCACAAAGGGCGAGATATTTGGATCAATCTGATTCCATGGCGTTACCGACATCACAATCAAAAGTGCAAGTACATAGAAAATAATGATACGGATCGGAATCGAGTTCACTGCTTTCGGCAGGTTCTTTTCCGGATCTTTGGTTTCAGCTGCGGTCGTACCCACCAGCTCTACACCCACGAAGGCAAAAATCGCAATCTGGAACCCGGCCAGGAAGCCCATCGCTCCAGTCGGGAAGATACCGCCATGTGACCAGATATGACTAAATGACGCAACTGTGCCGGCATCCGAGGTAAACCCGGTAAAGACCATCCACAGGCCAACGGCAATCAGCACCACAATCGCGATAATCTTGACCAGAGCAAACCAGAATTCCATTTCACCAAACAGTTTGACCGTGACCAGGTTCAAACCCATGATAAACACAATCGCGGCAACGCTGATCATCACTCCTTCTTCAGGACTAAAGGGCAAGCCATTATTGAAGAATTGCAGGTAATAAATAATCGCGGATAGATCTGCGATCCCGATAGTGATCCAGCACAGCCAGTAGGTCCAGCCAACAAAGTATCCGGCCCAAGGCCCGATCAGATCCGTGGCAAAATCAATGAATGATTTATATTGCAAATTCGAGAGCAACAACTCACCGAGTGCACGCATTACCAGAAATACCATAAAACCGATGATCATATAGATCACCAGAATAGAAGGACCTGCGAGACTGATGGTCTTGCCCGAACCCATAAACAGGCCGGTTCCGATGGCGCCACCAATGGCAATAAGCTGTAGATGCCGATTGGATAAACTTCGCTGTAACTCACCGTGCTCTGCCGATGAACTGTTATATTTTTCTGACATTATTGATTTCAACTTCGAGTTTTACTCGCGACAAATTAACGTAAAAAAGCCTGAATACAAAAAGAAAAATCACATCATTTGTATTTTCTGCCTAAACTGTAAAGTTCATTTATTTTTCTTATATCTCACTTGCGCCAGCTTAACGCTTATTTTTTCGACGCCCGAGATTCAAGAAACTTCTTGTCAAAGCAGCAAAACCATGTAAAAACTAGAACACAATTCCGCCATTTTAAGTATTCAGGATGAATACCGATGGCACAATAATTGCTTTTTAATCAATATCTCGAATTACATAGACATGGATCAATAAGAAGAATTTTATGCAAAATTTACAAAGTTTAATGGAGACTTTAAGCGGCTGGGTCTGGGGCCCTTATATGCTGGTACTGATTGTCGGCACCGGGATATTCCTCACTTTCCGCTTATTGTTCTGGCAATTCCGTATGTTGCCACTGGCCTTCAAACAGGTCTTTGGCAAGCATCCCGAGCACTCAGGTGATATTTCCCAGTTCGCTTCACTGATGACCGCACTGTCTGCCACAATTGGTACCGGTAATATTGCCGGCGTAGCCACCGCCTGTGTGCTGGGTGGTCCGGGTGCGGTGTTCTGGATGTGGATGACTGCACTGTTTGGTATGGCGACTAAATACGGCGAAGGTGTCCTTGCAGTCAAATACCGGATTAAAAATGAAAAAGGTGAAATGTCGGGTGGTCCGATGTACTACATCGAACGTGGCCTGAAATGGAAATGGCTGGCGCTGATTTTTGCCTTGTTCGGGACACTGGCCTCTTTTGGGATCGGCAGTTCAGTGCAGTCCAATACTGTTGCACTGGCAGTTGAAAACAGTTTGGGGATCGAAACCTGGATGACCGGCATTATCATTACTGCCTTTTCAGCACTGGTGATTTTGGGCGGGATTAAATCGATTTCCAAGGCATCTTCGGTGATTGTTCCAATCATGGCGGTAGGCTATGTGGCTGGTGGTCTGGTCATTATTCTCAACAATTTAGAACTGGTAGCACCTGCACTAAAAATGATCTTCACCTATGCTTTTACTGGTGAAGCTGCAGTAGGCGGTGCGATTGGTGCGGCGATTCGTTATGGTGTAGCACGTGGGGTATTCTCGAATGAAGCCGGCATGGGCTCTGCACCGATTGCAGCCGCAGCAGCAAAAACCGACCATCCTGCCCGTCAAGGTCTGGTCTCTATGACCGGTACTTTTATTGATACCATTATTGTCTGTTCAATTACTGGTATTGTTCTGGTGATGGGCTACATCATGGCCGGTAATTCATTTGGTGATCAGACCGGTGCAGTACTGACGATTGGCGTGTTCGACAAACTCCTGCCCGGTGTCGGTGGCTGGGTGGTCACCTTCGGAATTATTTTCTTTGCTTATTCCACGATTTTAGGCTGGAGCTACTACGGCGAAAAATGTGCCACTTACTTGCTCGGCGAAAAGTTCGTTCTACCCTATCGTATTATTTATATTGCATCGGTTTTTGTCGGCTGTATCGCGACACTGGATCTGGTCTGGTTATTTGCCGATACCTTTAATGGTCTGATGGCGGTTCCCAACCTGATTGCATTGCTGTTATTGTCTGGCGTGATTGCCAAGGAATCGAAAGACTTCATCGCAAGACGTAAATCTGGTGAACTTTATTAACCGCCTTATTGCTTAAATCCCGAACCAAGAGAATAAAAAGCCACATCAATTGTGGCTTTTTATTATTAATTTTATTCGAAATCCAAATCCAATATTCATGTTCTATGAGCGTAAACCGCCCCATTCTGGTAATTTGCCGTCAGATTCGAGTTCAAGTGCCAGCCCTAAAGATAAAACAAAAAACTGAATGCCTTCAATTTTCATATTGCCCTGATCATCTTCCAAGTACTCGCTCAGTTTTTGATAAGTTTTATGCTGCAGGTCAAAAGGTACATCCAGATATAGACTGCCCGAATACACGTCACTGCGGACTGTGGGCTCAATGCCCAAACACGGTATATAACGGATACCCTGTTGCTCTAACCAGCCGATAAACATTTGCCGAACCGAGTGAGCGTCCTGATCTGGGTATACATACTGTTCAAAATGCACAAACAGCACATCACGGTTTTTTTCACGTGCGATCGCATCAATATGTTTCAGCAATTGTGACAAGATCTGTTCCATTTCAGCATAACAAGACGGGCATTATAGACGGCGTTGATACACAACATCCGAATAAGCACAAATAAAAACGACAAGCCTTGTCGTAAAAACCATGATTTCTCAGGTGAAAGGCTTGGTTTTAGATCACATTCACCGCTATGCTGTCAGTCAATTTCAATCGCTTCATCTTAAAATATGGCTAAAGCAAAAAGTGTCTATCGTTGTGAACAATGTGGTGCAGATCATCCGAAATGGTCGGGACAATGTTCGGAGTGTGGGGAATGGAACAGCCTGACTGAGGTCAGCATTGCACCTGCGGTTACACATCGGGCTCAGCCAAAAATCGCGGGTGGATATGCAGGTCAGGCATCCACAATCACCACCTTAAATCAGGTCTCAGTCTCGCATGAAACACGCTTACCGACCGGTATCAGTGAGTTTGACCGGGTTCTGGGTGGCGGACTGGTGACGGGTTCAGTGGTTCTGATCGGTGGTGATCCCGGCATTGGTAAATCAACCATTTTGCTGCAAACAGCCACGCATATGGCCTCTGCCAAAAATCCGGCCTTATATGTCACCGGCGAAGAATCCCTGTCTCAGGTCGCATTACGTGCCCAGCGTCTGGATCTGCCAACCGATCAGCTCAAGGTCATGGCAGAAACCTGTGTCGAACGCATTTGTGAAGTATTGGCCCAGCAACGTCCTGCCGTCGCAATTCTGGACTCAATTCAAACCCTGTATACCGAGACCTTACAATCGGCTCCAGGTGGAGTCTCGCAGATTCGTGAATCCGCTGCCCTGCTGACCCGCTTTGCCAAAAACAGCGGTACCTCTTTATTTCTGGTCGGCCACGTCACCAAAGAAGGTGCATTGGCAGGCCCACGCGTACTTGAGCATATGGTCGATTGTGTGCTGTATTTTGAAGGTCAGTCCGATTCACGTTACCGGATGATCCGTGCCGTCAAAAACCGTTTTGGCGCGGTGAATGAACTCGGGGTGTTTGGCATGACCGACAAAGGGCTGCGCGAAGTGTCCAATCCATCTGCAATATTTTTAAGCCGTTATGATGAAGCGATTCCGGGCTCGATTGTCATGATCAGTCGTGAAGGCACGCGTCCACTCCTGGTCGAAGTACAGGCTTTGGTCGATGATGCGCATGGCCAACCAAGACGTGTAGCACTTGGCCTGGATCAGAACCGCCTGAATATGCTCTTGGCCGTCATGCATCGGCATGGTGGTGTGCAAACCTCAGGTCAGGATGTGTATGTCAATATTGTTGGTGGTCTTAAAATTACAGAAACCGGCTCCGATCTGGCGGTACTTCTGGCCTGCGCTTCCAGTATTCGTGGCAAGGCCTTACCACAACAACTGGCTGTTTTTGGGGAAGTCGGGCTGTCTGGTGAAATTCGTCCCGTGCCAAATGGACAGGAACGTCTGAAAGAAGCGATCAAGCATGGTTTTAAATACATTATTGTGCCGCGTGGCAATGCACCGCAAAAAACCATTGCAGGCGTGCAAATTATTGCTGTTGCCCGTTTGCATGAAGCCCTGAGTGAAGCCATGTCTTTAAGTGATGAGCTAAATTAAGCATCAGGCAGTGAATTTGCAGTAAAGCGCAAAAAAATACAGATTTTTGATTGAAATTCCACACAAAGCCTATATAAATAGACTGTACAAATAGGTTTTATTCTCATAGGAAAAATGAATGCAAGTTCGACAGCGCGGTTTGATTACAGGTATCTTGACAGCAGTATTATTGGTTGCGCCTTTTGCTGCTGAAGCAAAACGTGCCGGTGGCGGTAAAAGTCACGGTATGCAACGTTCTGCACAGCCTACCCAATCTTATCAACAACCTCGTCAAGCTGCGCCTGCTCAACAAGCGCCAGCTGCCGGTGCTGCAACCCAGCAAAAATCTGGCCCAGGTGTGGGTGGTATGGTTGCTGCCGGTGTAGCGGGTGCTGCGATTGGTGCCGTAGCTGCCAATGCATTGGCCGATGATCAAAGTGTGGCAGCGTCTGAAGCTCAGGCGGCTCCAGCAGAAGAGGAAAAAGGTGGTATTCCAGGCTGGATCTGGATCCTGCTTGCTGCTGCTGTTGCCTTCTTCATTTTCCGTAAGATGGGCGCAAAAAAAAAAGTAGCTTCTAATCCATTTGCACCAAATAGCGGTGCTGGTAATACAGCACCTTTTGGTCAAGCACCGACTGCACCTCGCGGTGGTGACAATAGCAATATCTTTGGTCAGAATGTTGGCGGTCAAACGCCAAGCACTAATGCACCGTTTGGTTCTGCGCCGGCAAATACTGCGCCTTTCGGCACGGCTTATACCCAAAGCGGCAGCCAGTTACCGGATGGTACTGAACCTGCCGCGTTCTTGCGTGTCGCACGTCAGCGTTTTAACCACATTCAGTCTATGAATACGGCAAGCAATATTTCGGAAATTCAGCGTTACCTAACTCCTGATCTTTATCAGTCAATGCGTAATGACATCATGAGCAATCAGGATCAGGATGTTGCCGAGTTTTCAAATCTGAATGCCATGGTGGTAGATTCATCGACTGACAATGGTCAGTATATTGTCAGCGTGCGCTTTACCGGTACGGTAAGCGAAGACTTGAACAGCTTGCCACAACCGTTTGCAGAAATCTGGCATTTCACTAAACCAGCAGGTTCAAATGAGGACTGGGTGGTTGCAGGTATTCAGCAAGACTAATTCTGAACAGATAATATTTAGACAGCGGCTTTCGAGCCGCTGTTTTTATTTTTAAAGCTTATATTTTTTAATACCCCCCCTTTTAGCCTATCCAATAGTTCTTTTTATTTTTCATATAAATAGTTTGATGTTTCGTATTTAAAATATAAACAATAATTGTTATCATTCGCATCGAAATAGCTTAACAAGTTTAATAGATAGAATTTTCGATGATGAGTAGTCCGAATATGCATGCAATAGCGACTGAAACAGTTACTGCACCGAGTCCATCGAGCAAAAATAAAGTTAAAGCAAATCTGCTGGTTTATCGTGGGATGATTTTATATCGCTTTCTTCTGGCTGGTGTCGGCGGTTATATGCTTGCCTCGCTGGCTGCCATCGTGATTGCCCAGATGTTTATGGATGCAGGAAGCAGTGCTGCCATGTCAGCCACCCTGATTGGTTTTAGCCTGAATACCGCAGCCTTTATTTGGGTATTTATGGTCAACAAAACTATCAAGGCAACGCTCGGAATCGTAATTCCCAGTGTTTTGCTCTATATCAGCTATAAATTCCTAGGAAATTAAGATGAGAGTAGATGCAAAACAGGAAGGGCCACGCCAGTCGATGTCATGGTTGCATACCTGGGCCAGTCTGATTTTAGGCTGGCTTTTATATGCGATTTTTTTAACTGGAACTTTAAGTTTTTTCCAGAATGAAATCAGCATCTGGATGAAACCGGAATTTCATCAGTCAGTCCCACAAAAGTCCCAAATCGAACAGACCCGTGTCGCATTGGCTTATCTGCAACAGCATCATCCGGATGCCGGCAGCTGGGCGATTCAGCTGCCTAACTCACGCCAGAATACCACCATACTGAATATTCGCGGTGCCGGTGAAGATCCGCGTGCCCGTCGTGGCGGTACCCGCCTAACCATTGACAGTGCAACCGGTGAAGTGCTGCAAGCCCGTGAAACACGCGGTGGTTCATTCTTATACCGTTTTCATTTTGAACTGTACGGACTGCCCCGAATCTGGGCGCGCTGGATTGTCGGCATTGCAACCTTGCTCATGCTGGTGGCGATTATCAGCGGTGTGATTACCCATAAGAAAATTTTTAAGGATTTCTTTACTTTCCGTCCTGGCAAAGGTCAGCGCTCCTGGCTGGATGCCCATAATGCAACGGCGGTATTTGCCCTGCCGTTTCATATCATGATTACCTTTAGCGGTTTGTTACTGCTGCTGTTTACCCTGATGCCTTGGGGTGTCAGCCAGATTTATGAAAATCGAGGCGCATTTCTGCAAGATCAACGTAAGAGCTTGATTCAGGACAATAGCGTTCAGGCTGAATCCGGTGATAGTGACCAGCGTCGACCGCGTAGTGAGGGAGAGAATCGTGGTGAACGTGGTGATATGTCTGCACGGGGTGAAGCTCGCCGTTCGCGTGGCGATGCGTCACCTGCCCGCCCTGCGCCATTGGCAGACTTAGCGCCCATTCTTGCAGCAGCAGAAAAGCAATGGAAAAACAATCCGGTTGCTACAATTAACATCATCCAGCCAAATACCGCCAAAGCTGAAATTGAACTTCGTGCCTTAAATGGGGTCAGCGTAGCCTATCGTAATGTTTATCCGAGTCTGGCTTTCAATGGCGTGACGGGTGAATTAAAGCCGGATCAAACCACACTGAAAACACCTTCAGTTGCAAACGGTATTTATAACGTATTTACCACATTGCATGAAGCACGTGGCGTGGACTTGGCTCTACGCTGGTTATTGTTCATGTCTGGTGTGGTCGGCACATTCATGATTGCGACTGGTTTGATTCTGTGGTGTGTCAAACGCGCACCACAACAACAAAAGCAAGGCTATAAATCTTTTGGTTATCGTCTTGTGGAAGTGACTAATATCGCGGCAATTATCGGTTTACCGATTGCCTGTGCTGCCTACTTTTATGCCAACCGTTTTATTCCGGCAGACATGGACATGCGTTTGAACTGGGAAATTCGCAGCTTCTTTATCGCGTGGTTGCTGACCTTAGTTTATGCCATGATTCGTAGCAATCGTCAGGCCTGGCTAGAGCTGCTCCTGCTTGCAACAGCAGCATTTGCCCTACTCCCAATTGTAAACTTCCTGACCGGCGGTCAGGCAATCTGGAACAGCATCATGCATGGTCAGTGGATGATTGCTTCTTTTGATCTGGCGATGTGGGCGCTTGCAATCCTGTTCTGGTTTGCATTCAAGAAAGTAAAAAACCATAAAGGCTTGCCGCCTAAAAAATCCAAAGTGATGCTCAAGGAGAATCAGGCATGATGTTCTTCTTATTGATTTGGGCTTTGACTTCTCTCGGTTTATTTGCACTTGCCGCGTCGATGTCCAAACATCAGAAACAGATCTTTGCTAAAGAGCTAGATGCTTCCAAAACCAGAATGGCCAGCATTCTTGGCTGGGTGATATTAACGATTGCGCTCATCCTGTGCCTGTTCGCAGGTACAATCAGTAACATGATCAGTTATTGGCTGGGCAGTTTAACTTTTGCAGCATTGGTCGTTGGTTTAAGCCTGAGCTATCTGGAAAGTAAAATTAAAGTAATCGCCTCAATCTGTGTGGTAATCGCCGTGATTTCAGCAATCATTTGCTTGGTCTAAAGTTCTATTTTCCCCATCCTCATTTGAAAAGCTGATCTTCGGATTGGCTTTTTTAATTTAAACCTTTAGTCTACGCATAATATTTTTGAGATGTTGATATGACCCAGCGTGTTTCTCCCTCTGCTGCCCTGACCAATCTTGCCTTAGCAGGCAATGCTGAAGCGCAATTTGAATTGGCTGAACTGTATATGCAAAGCGAGCATGATGATGACATCATTCTGGCTGAAGAATGGGGATTGAAAGCTGCCAACGGCGGACTGGTTGATGCGATGTACTGGTTAGGTGAAGGTTATACCGTTTATGCCAAAGAACTGGCTGAAGAAGATCCAGAAGAATCTAAAGCTCACTTTGAGTTAGCCTATTACTGGCTAAGTAAGGCCAATATCGAGAAGCACCCTGCTGCGACTTTAGAGTTGGCCGGTTTCTACCGTCGTGGTGATGTAATTGAAAAAGACGTGGAAAAATCGATTGCTTTGGTCAAACAAGCCGCGGAACTTGGCGAAGTTCAAGCGATGCGTGATCTTGCATTCATTTATGCCAATGGTTTAGGCGTAGATGGCGATGAAGAACAGGCTGAGTTCTGGACCAATAAAGCAGATGCTGCTGAAGCTAAATAAGTAAGAAAAGCCCGTCAGATGATGGGCTTTTTATTATAAAAATAGTCTGGCTCAATTGAAAAAGCACCTATATATTAGTCATTAATATTAATAAAATTCTGATAACAATATGGTTTACCAAGCAACAGTATTAAACGTAATGATCGCTTCACCAAACGATGTCGCAGAAGAAAGACGACTTGTTCGTGATGCAATCTATGAATGGAATGCAATTCATTCTAAGCAATTTAATGTAATGTTAAATCCTATCAGATGGGAAACTCATGTAGCACCTGAAATGGGTAATAGGCCTCAAGAAATTATCAATAAAAGTATTCTCAATGATGCCGACATTCTGATTGGAATATTTTGGACTCGATTAGGTACAGACACTGGGGAATACGCCAGCGGCACTGTAGAGGAAATTTCCAGACATATCGACTCTCAAAAACTGACTTCAATTTATATCTGTGATAAACCTATTCCCCCAAGTCAAATTACTGAACAATATCAAAAACTACAAATTCAAATCAGGGAGTGGAAGCCAAGTGGCGTACTAGAATTTTACAATGATTTATCTATTTTTAAGCAAAAAATTAAAGATCATTTATCTCTTCATATCCAGCAAAATACATACATTCAAAATATCTTAAATAATCTAAAAATCATTGATTTCAAAAACCCTAAACTCTTAAAACAAAAAAATGAATTAAGCGAGAGAATGATGCAACTTTTACTAAGTGCTGGTGAACGCGAAAGTGAAATTCAATTTTTACAAAATATTGATTCTACCCAACTGCATGCTGGCGATTTACATTTGAATTTAAATAGCCAAAGAGAAATTGCTCAATGGAAAACGGCTATCACTGATCTAAAGAAATCAGGATTTATTAATGATCTTGGCAACAATGGTAGGCTGTATGAATTAACTGGTTTAGGCTGGAATACTTTTGATCAACTAAAAGCTCAAAGCTTAGAAAACAATTAATATTATCTTTTTTCAACTTGGCTCATTCATAGAATCCAAGTACAATACTGCGCTAGTCGAGGGATGCTGCGACGTTTTACAGGCACTAAATGTAAAATCGCTAGGCTCGACCATCGGTCAGACATTCGTTCTGATCAACAACGGCATCCGCGAACAGAACGATCCAATCTATTTTTTCCTAGGAGATCCTGATGAACGCGGTTACTGCTTCATTTACAGATTACAAAGTTGCTGATATTTCACTTGCTGATTACGGCCGTAAAGAAATTAAACTTGCAGAAGCTGAAATGCCAGCCTTAATGGGTCTGCGTAAACGCTATGCTGCTGCTAAACCACTTGCTGGCGCTAAAATCTTGGGTTGTATCCACATGACAATCCAAACTGCTGTTCTTATTGAAACACTGGTTGAATTGGGCGCCGAAGTTCGCTGGACTTCATGTAACATCTTCTCGACTCAAGATCACGCTGCTGCTGCAATCGCGGCTGCGGGTATTCCTGTGTTTGCCTGGAAAGGCGAAACTGAAGAAGAATACATGTGGTGTCTTGAACAACAGATCAATGTCAATGGCAAACCTTGGGATGCCAACATGATTCTTGACGATGGCGGTGATTTAACGCTACTTGTTCACGAAAAATACCCAGAAGTGATCGCTAAAATCCACGGTGTCACTGAAGAAACAACGACAGGTGTTCAACGTCTGTATGAAATGCTTCGTGATGGCACTTTAAAAGTTCCTGCAATCAACGTAAACGATTCAGTAACGAAATCTAAAAACGACAACAAATACGGTTGCCGCCACTCACTCAATGATGCCATCAAACGCGGTACAGATATGCTTTTATCTGGCCGTCGTGCGCTTGTAATTGGTTACGGTGACGTAGGTAAAGGTTCTGCTCAATCACTTCGTCAAGAAGGCATGATTGTACGCGTCACTGAAGTTGATCCAATCTGCGCAATGCAAGCATGCATGGACGGTTACGAAGTTGTTTCTCCATACAAAAATGGCGTACAAACTGGCAAGAAAGAAGACGTGAATCTTGATCTTCTTCAAAACACTGACCTGATCGTGACTACAACGGGTAACTACCACGTGTGTGACTCAGCAATGCTTGATTCATTAAAAGCGGGCGCTGTTGTATGTAACATCGGTCATTTCGATACTGAAATTGATACAGCTTACCTACGTGGCTACAAGTGGGTTGAAGTGAAACCTCAAGTACACCAAGTGTATCGTTCAGAAAATGAAAATGATTACCTGATCCTTCTTTCTGAAGGTCGTTTGGTAAACCTTGGTAATGCGACTGGTCACCCATCACGTATTATGGATGGTTCATTTGCCAACCAGGTATTGGGTCAAATGCATTTATTCGCTGAGAAATTTGCTGATCTTCCAGAATCTGAAAAAGCTGCGCAAATTCGTGTAGAGCTTCTTCCTAAGAAATTAGACGAAGAAGTCGCTGCTGCAATGGTTGCAGGTTTTGGTGGTGTTCTGACTCAATTAACTCAAGAGCAAGCGGATTACTTAGGCGTTGCTGTTGAAGGTCCGTTTAAATCTGAGACTTATAAATACTAATTGCCCTCACCCCATCCCTCTCCTGAGCGTGCTTCAAGCACAGCTTTGAAGTTCAGCGCAAGAGAGGGTGAATCTCTCAAGCCATTTACATGACAAGCTTAAGTTTGGTATGTAAAGAATTTGAGTCAAAAGCCTGCGTTATTCAGTAATGGATACTCCTCTCTTGCGCTTCACTTTAAGCACTGCTTTAAAGTGAAGCGCAAGAGAGGACAGGGAGAGGGTGAAAATTAAAACAGTATTTATAAAAAAAAAGGATTTCAACATGTCTAAGCAAATTCCAATTTCATTTGAATTCTTCCCGACCAAAACTGATGTAGGTGCGGAAAAACTCAAAGTGGTTCATCAAGAACTACAATTGCTCAATCCAGAATTCTTCTCTGTGACCTATGGTGCAGGCGGTTCAACTCGTGAACGCACCCTGTCTACCATCAACGATTTTAATGGCAAAGGTGCACCGGTTGCCCCTCACCTGTCATGTATCGGCGATGATAAAGCGCGTATTGCAGAACTGCTTGATCTGTACAAATCACAAGGCATTGACCGTATTGTTGCCCTCCGCGGTGACTTGCCATCAGGTCAGGTTGGTTTGGGTGAATTACCCTATGCCGCTGATCTGGTTCGCTTTATCCGTGAATATTCAGGCGATCATTTCAAGATTGAAGTCGCAGCTTATCCGGAAATGCATCCTCAGGCAGAAAGCTTTGATCAAGACATCCAGCACTTTGTTGAAAAAGTACAAGCTGGTGCCAATGCAGCATTAACCCAGTTTTTCTTCAATCCAGATGCTTATTTCTACTTTGTAGAGCGCATCCAGAAAGCCGGAATTGATATTCCTGTGGCGCCGGGCATTATGCCAATCACCAATGCCAGCAACCTGATCCGCTTTGCGGACGGTACCGGTGCCGAGATTCCACGCTGGATTCGCAAGCAACTGGCAACCTATGGTGATGATACTGCCAGCATCAAAGCCTTTGGCCACGAAGTTGTGGTTAAATTCTGTGAGCGTCTACTTGCAGGTGGCGCACCAAGCTTGCACTTCTACACCATGAACACCACTGATCCTACACGCCAACTTGTAAAAGACTTAGGTCTAGCATAAGTTTTTAGGCTGCATTGATCTCACCCATTTTCTCCCTTTGAGAGAAACACAAAGAGGGTGTAAATGCAATGCAGTCTTGTTTTGTTCCATCTGAGAGTAATCCTTACATGCCACGTTTTTTTATTGAAGCAGACTTAAATGTTGATACTACGGTTGAGTTAACGGAAACCGTTTTTCATCATTGGGTAAAGGTATTACGCGCTCAAGCGGACGAAGCCGCGACCCTGTTCAATGGACAGGGTGGCGAATATGAAGTGACCTTAACTGAGGTTGCTAAAAAATCAGCCACAGTATCGGTCAATGCATTTAATCCCGCCAATCGCACACCCAAGTTCCAGGCCTTGCTCGGTCAGGTGATGAGCAAAGGCGACCGCATGGATTATGCGATTCAAAAAGCTGTGGAATTGGGCGTTTCCGAAATTCAGCTGCTGACTTCGGATCGTTGTGAAATGCGCTTGAAGTATGATCGTGACCAGAAAAAACTGGATCACTGGCAAGGGATCGCGATTGCAGCATGTGAACAGTGTGGACTGAATATTGTGCCTAAAATTTTAGCACCAATATCACTTGAAAAATGGTTGGAAACCGAGCTACCCAAGACCAAACTGGTTTTGGCGCCCAATAAAGATGAAACAGATGTACTGGCAGATGCGACCCTGGATATTGCACTGCTGATTGGCCCTGAAGGCGGTCTCAGTGAGGCAGAAATTACAGCAGCAAATGCAAAAGGTTTTCTAAACTGGTGTATTGGTGAACGCGTACTACGTACCGAAACAGCCCCTGTCGTGGCCCTTTCAATTTTGAACTATAATCTCTAGTTCATCAGGCCAGTAAAAATTTGTCTTTAATTTTGTTGATTTTTATTCCTAAGACCTCTAATCTCGATGAAAGAATAATAACTATTGATGAGTTAATTTTACACATTTCCTGGAGTTTTTTTATAAGAACAATACATAGGGAAAAACGTTTAGGATGAATACAGGCATTGAATCACATGGTTGATAAGCAAGACGACTATATCCAGCAGCATTTGCATCATGCTCAGATTGCGAACACACTTCGCCATAGTCGCTATTTTTTAATCAGTATAATGGTGATTTGCCTTTATATTTTTTGTATTTATCACCTTCAATATCGTCCTTCCAATACCTATTTTAATACCTGGTTTATTCTGACCGAGCTACTGGTCAGTATGTGCTGGTTGGTGAGCACACTTTATTTTAAGCCTGAACAATATGATTTGAAAGGCGCACATCGCTGGTTACAGATTCAGAGTCTTGCCGTCGGGAGCTGTATTGCTGTCGGTATTTATACAATTTATTACTATTTGCCGCAGGCCAATCCTGCATTCGAAGATATTGAAGCACTGACCTTGTCTGCTCTGCTCCTGATTGTGACTCAGGCATTTGGCTTGACTTATCTGACCCAAAAACTCAGTTATTTCTGCCTGGTATTTTTACCCTCTTTATTCCCTTTTTTATTGTCGCAAATTTATCATGTCAGCCTTTCCAATCCCTTCTTCGGTCTGGCCTTAAATTTTGCGGTGATTGTCATTCTGCTGTGTGCCAATAGTAGTTATCGTATTCATCGCCGGACATCGCGCTTGTATGCAGAAAACAGTCTGCTGGTTAAAAATGCCGAACAGCAAGTGGCCTGGACTGATGAGCTGTGCCAGAAACTGCAAACTGAAGTCAATAAATCCAAAGATATTGAATTACAATTACAGCTCAACAATCAATTACTGGAACAAAAAGTACGGGAACGTACCTATGATATTGAACAGATTAATCATCATTTGAAAAATCAGCAACAGAACCTGGATCTTGCCCATGAGATTGCCGGCATTCGCCCATGGGACTGGAATATCAAAGACCGTCTCATTACATTAACCAATCATAAAGATGAAAAAATTCTGCGTGATTCCAAAGATCATCATCTGCAATTAGAGCATCTGATTCACCCTGATGATCTGGACTATTTTAAGCGCAACATGAAACAGCATTTGCGTGGTCAGATTGAGCGTTATGATGCCACTTACCGGATTCTGCTCAGTGATGGCAGCTGGAACTGGGTGCATGATATTGGCCGCGTGATTAGCCGTGATCCTAAAAATAACAAACCTTTGCGAATGGTGGGTATTCGTCGTGATATTCAGCAGGAACGTATTTCTCAAGAACGTTTAAAACTGGTTGCCAGTGTACTGGAACAGGCCGCGGAAGGGATTTTTATTCTCAATCCTGAACTGTATTATATTGATGTCAATCCTCACTATGAATACCTGAGTGGCTTTGAGCGTGAGCAGATCATCGGTAAGTCTTTATTCGATCTTGTTGCACAAAATAAAGCTGAACAGCGCAGTAACCATGCCAGTATTATCAAACAGCTTCAAAAGATTGGCTCCTATGATGGCGAGGTATACGCCAAATTCATGTCGGGCAAACAATCCGCCTTATGGTTACACATCAATGCCGTCACCGATGATGAAGGCCGGATTACCCATTATGTCGGGATTGTCTCGGATCTGACCGAACGCAAATTACAGGAACAGCGCCTGTCTTATCTGGAAAATTATGACCCACTGACCGATTTACCGAATCGTTTCTATTATAACTATCAGCTGCATCAATATCTGGTCTCGCAAAAAGACTCCATTCAGCAGATGGCCGTGATTCGCCTGAATATCGATCGCTTCCGTCCATTAAATGAATATCTATCCAATAATGGCGGGGATGAACTTTTACGTCAGGTCGCGCAGCGCCTGCGCATGAATAATGCAGAAGCCTTGTTTGTGGCGCATCTGAATGGTGATGATTTTGCGATTATCTATGAGATTTCACATATTCGCCCTTCAGTACAGCGACACTGTGAACGCATCGCTCAGGCATTTACCACTCCATTTAATATTTACGGTCAGGATTATGTGATCACGCTTTCCATGGGCGTGGCATTTTATCCAGATCATGGTCGTCAACTCGATTATTTAAACAACTGTGCCGAACAGGCCCTGAACGAAGCTAAAAATCTGGGGGGCAATACCATTCACTTTTATTCTAATCAAAGTGATGGCCTACAAGAAACGGGGATTTTTCTGGAACGGGATTTGCGTAAAGCCCTCCAGAATAATGAGCTGATTGTTTATTATCAGCCAAAAATTAATTTCAGTGATCAGCGCATTTATGGCTTTGAAGCCTTGATTCGCTGGAATCATCCCGAAAAAGGCATTATTCCACCCGGCTTGTTTATCCCTTTAGCCGAACAGACCAGCCTGATTTCAGATATTGGCCGTCTGGTCATCCAGCAGACAGCCAAACAGATCCGCCAATGGAATAATCTGGGCTTTAATCATATTTGTGTATCAGTCAACGTCGTGGCGCAGCAATTGCGCCGCGGTCAGTTACTCGATGATCTGGATCAGGCCATTGCCGATAACCAGATTTCAGGTGCCAGTCTGGAACTGGAAATTACCGAATCGTCTTTAATTGAAAATTCGGAAGCAGTCAAAAACCTGCTGAACGAAATCAAACAGCGACAGATCCATATTGCTCTGGATGATTTTGGCACGGGGTATTCATCCCTGTCCTATCTTGCTGATTTCCCGATTGATACCCTAAAAATTGACCGCAGTTTTGTGTCCAAGATTGGTGAAAACAAACAGGAAGCCATTGTCAGTGCCATGGTGGCGATGGGTAAAGCCATGGGGATGACCGTGGTCGCGGAAGGCATCGAGACTGAAGAGCAGTTAGCATATCTGCGTGATTTAGACTGTGATATCGCTCAAGGATATTTATTCTCCAAACCGCTGCCAGAAGAGGAAGCCACTGCGTATTTGACACAAAATATGACCAACGACTCTTATACTTATCAAGTCTAAGTTTATACCCTACCCCAATAAGATTGTTGGAAAAACGGCCGTCTTTGGCTGTGCGAACTGGCGAACAAATGGTATATTCGGGGACATAAATAAATTTTTTACCCGCTGACCGGGTAATCTTTACAACGATCGAGAGACTGATGGACGAACAATCTTTAAAGCAACAGGCCCTTTACTATCACGAGTTTCCTACCCCGGGGAAAATCAGCGTTACACCAAGCAAACAATTGGTCAACCAACGTGACTTAGCCCTTGCTTACTCGCCTGGCGTAGCTGCACCATGTCTTGAGATTGAACGCGATCCTTCAACTGCTGCATTGTATACCGCACGTGGTAATCTGGTCGCTGTAGTGACCAACGGGACTGCGGTGCTGGGCCTGGGTAATATTGGTCCTCTGGCTTCTAAGCCAGTCATGGAAGGCAAAGGCGTATTATTTAAAAAATTCGCCGGTGTTGATGTATTCGATATCGAAATCGCTGAAAATGATCCAGATAAAATTGTAGACATTATCGCATCCTTAGAGCCGACTTTTGGCGGGATTAACCTTGAAGATATCAAGGCGCCAGAATGTTTCTACATCGAGCAAAAACTGCGTGAACGCATGAATATTCCGGTATTCCATGATGATCAGCACGGTACTTCAATTATTGTCGGTTCTGCGTTACTGAATGCCCTGCAAATTAATGGCAAAAAAATTGACGAAATCAAGATTGTGGCATCAGGTGCGGGTGCAGCAGCGCTATCTTGCTTAAATCTGCTGTGTGCTTTGGGCGCTAAAAAAGAAAACATCATCGTTGCCGATTCACGTGGTCTGCTGACCACGCATCGTGAAGGTCTGGATGAATCTAAAAAAGCGTATGTACAAGACATTGAAGCCACTCAGCTTGGTGATGTGATCGCGGGTGCAGACATGTTCCTCGGTCTTTCTGCTGCCGGCATCCTGACCAAAGAAATGGTTAAGGTGATGGCCAAAGATCCGATCATTTTCGCACTGGCGAATCCGGATCCAGAAATTCTGCCTGAACATGCACACGAAGTTCGTGATGATGTGATCATGGCCACTGGCCGTTCTGACTATCCAAACCAGGTCAATAACGCACTTTGCTTCCCGTACATCTTCCGTGGGGCATTAGACGTTGGTGCAACCACGATTAACGAAGAAATGAAAATTGCCTGTGTACATGCAATTGCGCGTATGGCACACGTCGAAGCGGATGCTGCAACCTATGGTGAGAAATCGGCATCATTTGGCCGTGAATACCTGATTCCGGGTCCACTGGATCAGCGCCTGATTCTTGAAATCGCGCCTGCAGTGGCACAAGCAGCCATGGATTCGGGTGTAGCAACCCGTCCAATTAAAGATTTCTCGCATTATCGTCAACGTTTGTCTGAGTTTGTCTATAACTCGGCATTCGTGATGAAACCGATCTTTGAACAGGCAAAATCGAATCCTAAGCGTATTGCCTATGCGGAAGGTGAAGATCTGCGTGTACTTCGCGCCGTTCAAATTGCAGTCGATGATGGTTTGGCGATCCCTATTCTGGTCGGTCGTCCAGCCGTGATTGAAGCCAATATCAAAAAATTGGGTCTACGTCTTGAAGATGGCGTGAATATCACGATTGTTGATCAGGAAAAGAATCCGGATTATGAGTTGTTTGCAGACGATTATTACCAGATCATGCAGCGTAAAGGCGTAACGCCTGAATATGCACAGCGTGAAGCGCGTCGTCGCTCTACCTTAATTGCATCGATGCTGGTCAAACATGGCATGGCAGATGGCATGCTCTGTGGTACTTATTCAAGCTACGACATTCATCTGGACTTCGTCAGCAACATCATTGGCAAAAAAGAAGGTCATAACACTTTCTTTACCCTAAATGCCTTGATGCTTGAAGATCGTAACCTGTTCATTGCCGACACCTATGTCAACACCAATCCAACGGCTGAACAGCTGGCGGAAATGACCATTCTGGCTGCTGAAGAAGTGCGCCGTTTTGGTATGACCCCACGTATTGCCCTGCTTTCTCACTCAAGTTTCGGTTCAGACCAGCATGATGCCAGCGCGCAAAAAATGCGTAAGGTATATGACATCCTGTCTGAAATAGCGCCTGAGCTAGAAGTGGAAGGTGAAATGCACGGTGATGCTGCACTGGATGAAAATATTCGCCAGTTTGCCTTCCCGAACTCACGTTTTAAAGGTTCTGCAAACTTACTGATCATGCCGAATCTGGATGCTGCCAACATTTCGTTTAACTTGTTGAAAGCAACTTCAGGCAACAACGTGACGATTGGCCCAATTCTGTTGGGTGCTGCGAAGCCGGTACATATCTTGACTCCGACTGCGACTACGCGTCGCGTGGTGAACATGACTGCACTTACCGTTGCAGAAATCCAGCAAGCGGAACAAGACGCACTTTAATCCAATGACAAGATAACGACGCATCCGCCTCGTTTCTTAACTTGAGAAAACCTCTATTCTGTAGCATGATGCTTGTAAGAATAGAGGTTTTTTCATGCAAGTTTATTTAGTAGGCGGTGCAGTTCGGGATCATTTGCTCGGACACCCCTATCACGAAAAAGATTATGTGGTCGTTGGTGCAACTCCGGCGCAAATGCTTGACTTAGGCTATCAGCCCGTAGGCAAAGATTTTCCTGTTTTCCTACACCCCAAAACAAAAGAAGAATATGCACTGGCCCGTACCGAACGTAAATCCGGCACCGGTTATCATGGTTTTGACTTTCATACCGATATCAGTGTGACCCTGGAACAGGATTTGATCCGTCGTGACCTGACCATTAATGCCATGGCGATGGATGATGCCGGTCAGATTTATGATCCTTATGGCGGTCAGCAGGATTTGAATAACCGGGTGCTGCGTCATGTTTCCGATGCTTTTGTCGAAGATCCATTACGGGTGCTGCGAATTGCCCGTTTTGCGGCCCGCTATACCAGTGCAGGTTTTGTGATTGCGGATGAAACTTTAGCACTCATGCAGCGCTTGACGGAATCCGGTGAATTGAATGCATTAACACCGGAGCGGGTCTGGAAAGAAACTTCACGTGCCTTAACAGAACGTCATGCTGATGTGTATTTTGAAGTATTGCGTCAATGTGGCGCTTTAAAAGTCTTATTTCCTGAGATAGATGCCTTATATGGTATTCCGCAACGCCCTGAATATCATCCGGAAATTGACTGCGGCATTCACACCATGATGTCCTTGCAGCAGGCGTGTCGTCAAAACTATAGCCTGGATGTACGTTTCGCCGTTTTAGTGCATGATTTGGGCAAAGCATTAACCCCGGTTGAAGAATTACCGCGGCATATCATGCATGAAGAACGTGGCATCAAGCCGGTCAATGATCTGTGTGATCGCTTAAAAGTACCGACCTATACCAAGCAACTGGCGTTGACAGTATGTAAAGAGCATCTGAAATGTCATCAGGCATTTAATCTCAAACCCGGTACTTTATGGCGATTATTGCAGCGTCTGGACGTTTTACGTCGTCCCGAGCGTGTCGAAGCTTTTGTACAGGCCTGTGAATGTGATTCACGTGGCCGTTTAGGACTGGAAGATCGTGCCTATCCACAAGCACAATATGTACTTGATGCCATGCAGATAGTACGTGCCATTAAAGCACAAGACCTGCCTGCCGATATTCAAGGCCCGGATATTGGCGAAATGCTGATTGAACGGCGTATTCAGGCACTGGGTGAACTTAAAGCCCAACAAACTGTATCTATTGAATAAAGACAAAGCACCCGAGGGTGCTTTTTTATTGCTTCAATCATTTAGTGCAGAGACCCAGCCCTCTAAAGAGCTTAAGGAAAATCAAATCCCGATCAGGAAATATCCGCCGGGAAACTAATCACTTGCTCCAGTTTCATCTGATTGGTCGCGATCATGAGCAAGCGGTCAATTCCCAAAGCAATCCCTGAACATTCCGGCATATTCGGTAAAGCCGCCAGTAAATACTCATCAATAGGCATAACATGCAGCCCAAGTCTGGCCCGCTCTGCATTATCCGCCTCAAAGCGTGAGCGCAAAACTTCGGCATCAATCAGCTCATCATAGGCATTAGCCAATTCTAAACCTTCGATATACAACTCAAAACGTGCAGCGACCAGTTCCCCATCTTCATCGATTCGGGTTTTCGCCAGAGAGGCCATTTCAGGTGGAAAATCGGTCAGGAATACTGCGGTATCAAAACCGAGACTTGGCTCCACCATATGTGAAAATAACAGGTCGATATAGCCGAGCCGATCCTCACCCAAATCTAGATTTAGACCGACACGGCGACAGCAGTCTTTCAGTTCCTGCAAGGTCGCTTGCAATGGATTAATATCCAGACGATCCATAAAGGCATGTTTATAGCTCAAAATGGTTGGACGGATTTCAGCAAAACGTGCTTTAAGCGTCACATTAAGCAGATCGGCTACTTCGAACATCAAATCTTTTAAGCTAAAGCCCGGACGATACCATTCCAGCATGGTAAATTCGCTATTGTGCTTACGCCCATGCTCATCATCACGGAAGACTTTACAAATCTGGTAAATAGGCCCGCTGCCACTGGCCAATAAACGCTTCATGGCAAATTCAGGTGAGGTCTGTAAATAATGCGTATGTGCTTTAGCCAGTACATGACGCTGCGCCTGTACTGAAGCCAAATGCACATCGGTCACACCGGCTTGAGATAAAATTGGTGTTTCGACTTCTAATACATCCCGCTCAGCAAAAAATTGACGGATTTGTGCATATAAGGTGGCACGTGCACGCATGGCATTCAGGTCACACGTCGGCTGATAAGTGCTATTCATGCTTTTGGCCCACCATGTGCAGCCCATTCACGACGCAGCAGATAGGTTTTTCTTAAATGATCAAAAGCCTGCTGATCCACTTTGCCATCCTTGACACAAGCACGCAGATTTTGATCATCACGGGCAATATCATAAATTTGCGTTAAATATTGCTTTAGCACCATTTTTAAATCCTGATTTTGGAAAAACTGCTCGCAGACCGGAAGCTGGGTTTCGAACTGTTTATGTGCTGCAAAAGCAAAAGTTTGACAGAAAGCGTCATAGATCATTTGAGTACCACGCGCCTTGCCTTCCAGACTATAACCGGCAATATGCGGCGTCACCAGCGTCAGCAGATCCAGAAGCTCTGCTGAAATAACCGGTTCGTGTTCAAAAACATCTAAAATCACGGTTCGTTGTGTCGCTTTAAGATCCTGGATCAGGGCGGCCTCTTCAATCACTGGCCCACGTGCAGAATTAATCAGAATTGCATCAGGCTGCATTTGCGCCAATGTAGCCGTATTGAATAAATGGTAAGTTGGATAAAGACCCGTTTGAGTTAAAGGGACATGAATCGAAATCGCATCTGCTTGCTGCAACAATTCATTAAATTCAACTTGATCAACCTGCGTTCTTTGAACCAAAGGATCATAGCCAATCACGCGCCAGCCCAAAAGTTTTGCCATATAAGCCAGACGGGTTCCAACATTACCCAAACCGACTATACCCAGGCTAAATGTTGCATTGGCATCTACTAACTCAGGACGTACATGCAGTAATGCGGTAATGACATATTCAGCCACAGCTTGTGCATTACAGCCGGCTGCATTGCTCCACTGAATCCCATGCTGTTCCAATGCAGCAATATCCAGATGATCTGTACCAATAGTGGCACTGCCTACAAACTTGATCGAACTATTCTGTAGCAGTGCTTCATTGACCTGAGTCACTGAGCGTACCAATAATGCATCTGCATCCTGAACATCCTGTGCCATTAAGCTACGGCCTGGACAATGACGAATGTCTGCAAATTCAGAAAAGAAATAATCGGTAAATGCCAGATTTTCATCTGCGACAATTTTCATAATGAGATCCATATGATGCTTGGGCATATGATAGCGCGTTGATGTCTCTGACTCTATATTTGGCACATGCGTCCATTTTTCAAGTTTTAAGCTATGAGCTGGTTATTGATGAATAAAGTATTGAATCATTGCTGCCTAAAAAGAAAAACCCCAATCTTTCGACTGGGGTTTTTAGAATTTGGCGGAAGCGGTGAGATTCGAACTCACGGAGGACTCACACCCTCGTCGGTTTTCAAGACCGGTGCATTAAACCGCTCTGCCACGCTTCCTTGGCCGCCATCATATAAATAAATCGGATTTTTGGCAATAAAATTTAGCAAAACTTTTAGCAAAAGCTGTTCATTCAGTTAAAAATCAGTCGAAACAAAAGCTGAAATGTATTTTTATTTAAAGAAGTTAATACTTAAACGATGCCAAGAGCTATTTAATTCAAGATAAAGCAACGACATGAATCAGAATTAGCTTGATAATGAATATAAAAATAAAGGCATAAAAAAACCCAGTCAATTGACTGGGTTTTTAGAATTTGGCGGAAGCGGTGAGATTCGAACTCACGGAGGACTCACACCCTCGTCGGTTTTCAAGACCGGTGCATTAAACCGCTCTGCCACGCTTCCATGGCCGACATGATATAAACAAAAATCACGCTTGGCAAATATTTTCATGCTTTCACTGCATCAATTGCACAAAATAAAATCAATTCCATTAATTTGCTGAATTTTCTGGTTTTTCATAACGAATTGAATTGATGAACCAGCGTTTCTTTCCAGAAGGTGTCAGCACTTCAGCCTCATCATCTACCTGCTTGCCCAACAACGCACGTGCCATGGGCGAACTGATCGAGATATGCTGCGGATGATGATCATAAATTTCATCGACTCCAACAATACGTAAATTTTTCTGCTCGCCTTCTTCATTTTCAATCTCGACCCAAGCTCCAAAATAGACCTTGCCTTCCTGCTCTGGAGAAAAATCGATGATTTTTAGCTCTTCAAGACGCTTGCCTAGGTATCTGACCCGGCGGTCAATCTTACGCAAAATTTGCTTGTTATATTGGTAATCGGCATTTTCCGAACGGTCGCCGAGACTCGCTGCCCAGTTCACTTTTCTGGTGATTTCCGGACGCTCTTCATGCCAGAGATTCTTAAGTTCTGCCACCAATTTATCGTGTCCACCACGGGTGATTAAGTTGGATTTCATACGTCGTGCTGATCAAATTTTCAGTGTATTAACTTACAAACAGCTTATTTTATTTACCATTTCAAAACAATGAAAAAATTCAAAAAAAAATCACATTATATTTCAGTATCTTAAAATTATTTTTAATAATAATTTGTGTACAAAATTTGACAATCGTTTTTTAGATCATTAATATGCCACCTACTTCCGGAAATGCTTACTTTTTAATCTATGTAGTTTTTCTACATAATGATGCGTAAATCTCTTGTCATTTTGAATGACGTCATGACTGCCCAACCCTTATTGAATTTATCAAACTGTTAAAATTTCTGGCTATGTTGGCTGTGATTTTTAGGGCATAAATTACTTGTAGCGGAGACAACATGCACAGTAGTTCATCCACTGGGTCGAGGCTTTGCCTACGATCTGTAATTTCTTCTCTCCCTTTGAAAGCACTTGTACTGAGCACTGCATTTATTCCCTTTCACAGTATCAATGCAAGTAAGACCACACTTCAGTTTGATCATGTGGTCAATAGCAATAAGCTGACCGTGGTTGCAGTCGAAAATCCGACCACCGTATTTCAGGATGGACAACATCTGCATGGCTTCGGTTATGACCTGGTGCGCAACTATGCCAACAGTCTGAATGTGAAACTGGATTTTAAAATTGTCCCGAATAATGCCACTGCACTGCAATGGGTTGCTCAGGGCAAAGCCAATCTGGCCATGACCACCACCGATTTAGGTGAAATTGAAAATAAGCGCCTGACTTCATTCTCCGCCACCTGTGGTGATCAGTCTATTTTGGTGAGTAATGGCTTGAATACCAATTTAAATCTGGTATTTAAATCTGCCACAGATCCCTTGAGCCAGACTGCTAGTGCTTTTATCTGTAAAGGCAAACAAAGTGGTGCCATCAAGCAGCTTGCTTCATTTTATAATCAGAATGTGGTGAAAGAGGAATCTTGGACAGCCATTCAACGTGATTTGAGCAACCGGTTACCGATCTATAAAGCAAGCTTTAAACAGACAGCGCAGCAATATGATCTAGATTGGCATTTATTAGCTGCCATTGGTTATCAGGAATCTTATCTGAAACCGAACTCAGTCTCTCCGACAGGTGTTCGCGGTTTGATGATGCTGACCAATAGCACTGCTAAAGCAATGGGTGTGAGCAATCGTACCGATCCAGCCCAAAGCATTCAGGGTGGTGCCAAGTATTATGATCAAATGCTGAGCCGCTATGAGCATATTCCTTATCCAGATCGCAACTGGTTTGCACTGGTCGCTTATAATATGGGCCCAGGTGCAGTGAATCAGTTACAAAAACGCATTCAGTCACAAGGCAAGAATCCAAATAACTGGGTCAACCTCTATGCCTATCTGGATCAGAATAAAGCCAATAACGGCCGCTATCGTCAGGCAGTACAATATGTAACCCGTATTCGTGCTTATCTGGAACACATCAAGACCACACCACAATTGGTGAATATCTAAGGTCTGATGAGCTGGATTTTATTCTATCCGGCGATAAAAAAGCTTACCTCAAAGGTAAGCTTTTTTTGTGCTCATTTCAGCTGATGTTCAGCAAAATTAAGCTGTCGTATTTTCAAGTACTTTCTTGAATAGATCTTTTTGTTCCTGACTCGGTTTGGCAGTTTGAAGTGCCATCAATTGAGACATATCACCCTGTACTTTGATTTTACCGGTCATAAATGCCTGCATGGCTGCGGCCATATCAAACTCCAGAAAAACTTTACGTAACGTTTCGCCGTCCATATTCAAAGTCGTTTTGGCATTTGAAGACAAACCTTTTTTAATTGCTCCACCATCTAAAGATAGTTCAGTATTACCTGTAGTGTCCGCTACAACCAAATTAATCGCAAGGTTCGCCAAAGCTGGTGGCAAGTTTAAATCACCAGCTTGCGCAGTAAGTGTTTCTACAGTTGAAAACCAATCATCAGTTAAAAAAGCAGGCATGATCTTTCCTCAAATTATTTGTTCATTTGTGTCGACTATCCAGACGACATCATGTTGAAGCTATTATGCTCGTGCTTTGTTATATCATGATCATTAGCGCAAAGGCTAACGAATTTTGTACGCGTCGTTCAATTTTTGTAGTTCTATTTTTATTTGTTTTTCATACAGACATCAACCCGAAGGCTGATATCTGTGTGCTGAAATTATTCTGCGGCAAAGCCCAGATTGACCATATTAATCCGGCGTTTCTCGCCTTCCAGCGCTTCTTCAGTCGAACAGCTGTCTTTGAAGTCAAATTCGCGCTGGCTGTCCAGCACTTCAAAGTCAAACAATTCACGATCGACCAGCTGTGATGGCGAGACATTTTGCAATGCACCAAAAATACTGTGCAGACGTTTTGGATGTGCCTTATCCCAATCACGTAACATGTCATTGATAATTGCGCGCTGCAGGTTCGCCTGAGAGCCACATAAATTACATGGAATAATTGGAAATTGACGCATTTCTGCATATTTGATGATGTCTTTTTCTTCCACATAAGCCAGTGGACGAATCAGAATGTTCTTTTTGTCAGAAGACAACAGTTTTGGTGGCATGGCCTTCAAGCTGCCGCCATGGAACAGGTTCAGGAAGAAGGTCGCCAGAATATCATCACGGTGATGCCCCAGCGCAACCTTGGTCGCACCAATTTCCTGGGCAAAGCCATACAAAGAGCCACGGCGTAGACGCGAACAGACGGCGCAATAAGTCTTACCTTCCGGGGTCAACTTTTTGGTGATGCTGTAGGTGTCTTTTTCCAGAATGTAATACGGAATGTTATTTTCTTCTAAATAACGTGGTAATACATCTTCCGGGAAGCCTGGCTGTTTCTGATCCAGATTCACCGCCACGACATCAAAGTTGATCGGTGCGATACGCTTGAACTGCAACATGATATCTAACAGGGTGTAACTGTCTTTACCACCTGAAATACACACCATGACCTTATCGCCTTCTTCAATCATTTTGAAGTCACGAATGGCATGTCCGACCTGGCGACGCAGCTTCTTCAACAAACGATAGTAGGCTGAGCTTGTTGGCAGTTCAGGTTTGAAATTAAATCCTTGTTCGGACTCAACTGGCGAGTACATAGACGAGATTCACCCATAAATAAAAATACCGCGCAATTTTAGCCGATTCAGGCCCGCATCGCATCAAAAGAATTTATTTTCATGCAAATGTCATATTAGTTTCATTTTCATGTTTTATTTAGATTGATATATTGAACGTTTCAGTTCAATTAATCAGCAAGATGCCTAGTTTTTGGACTTTTCCACAGTTGTCCACAAAAGCTGTGGATAACTTTGTGGATTGAAACGCACTTGACAAGTTCTTCGTCTCAAAAGATAAGGCTTTTCTTTAAATCGATCACTTTTTAACCAATTTAATTATTAATAAAAATCAACTAGTTAAACCTGTCAACCCTAAGGTTTTAAATTAAATCATATTTTTTTTTCTAACTCTAAAATGTAAAAAATGGCTTGCACTTACAAACTCGTTTATAAATGCAGCGTACAAGTCTTTTCATTCCGTAATTTTTTGTTAAACTCATCATTAAATTTTTCTCGATTGTGTTTACCTAATATAAACAATGAAAATAAATTTGCGTGTTTTGGGGTGTCATGGGATCAGTGCTGTGCTATTGGCGAGTTGTTGCCAGTTGGTCTATGCCGGTCAAACCATTTATCAGTTGCGCGATAGCAATGGCAGCACCTTATTAACCAATAAGAAAAGTCGCTATAACCATCTTCAGGTTGAAAAGAAGACCTATTATCCAGACAGTAATATTCATAGTTATAGCAATTGGGGTTCCAGTGAAGCTTCGGTCTTGCCGAGCTATAGTAGAAATAAAAATGCTTATGATTCGATTATTCGCCAGGCAGCGCAAACCTATGGTGTCTCTGAAGGCCTGATCAAAGCCGTGATGCATACCGAGTCCGGTTTTAATGTACAGGCTCGTTCTCCAGTCGGTGCACAAGGCCTGATGCAACTCATGCCGGCGACAGCACGTCGTTTTAATGTCAGCAATGCCTATGACCCGCAGCAGAATATTATGGCCGGGGCCAAATATCTGGCCTGGTTATTGAAACGCTTTAATGGCAATACCACCTTGGCACTGGCAGGTTATAATGCCGGCGAAGGCAATGTGGCCAAATATAAGGGGGTGCCACCTTTTCGTGAAACTCAGGACTATGTCCGCCGTGTCAGCAGCCGTTATCAGAACTTGTACGCACAGGGACTGGGCAGCACCAGTGGTACATATACCGCTTCTTCTGATACTGGTCGTGTCATTGCCAGCTCTGCCAATTATTCAACTGAAACCACGACGGCGTCCAATGTTCAGGCAGCAAAATATCAGCGTCAGATCATTGCACGAGCAGATGGTAGCTTCACTGATGCACCGATGGGTTCTTATGCCACTGCCAATGCGACAGCATCTGCAAAAATATATTTAAGTGAGTAATTTTGAAACAGCTTTGTTTTTAAAGACCTATCTTTCAATATGGACAAAAAACATACTGTCTTTTTGTAGCGAATTGCTATTTTTTTCTTGAAATCTTATCGATTTCACCTCATATTGATTTCAATGATTTACATTCAATAATCAGATTATTTTTCTGTAATAAGAGGATTTCTCAATGATGCGGATTGGTTTGTTCTTGCTAACCAACCTCGCGGTACTGGTTGTAGCTGGCATTATCTTGTCACTCTTCGGTGTCGGTAGTTACCATGGCGCAGGTGGCTTGAATCTAGGCAACCTGTTGGTCATCTGTTTCGTGTTCGGTATGGTTGGCTCAATGATTTCCCTGTTCATGTCTAAATGGATGGCGAAAAAGACCACGGGTACTGAACTGATTGACCCGAATGCACCTCGTAACCAAGCTGAAGCCTGGTTGCTCCATGAAGTTGCACAACTTTCTCAGCGTGCAGGCATTAAAATGCCGGAAGTGGGTATTTTCCCATCTTATCAATCCAATGCCTTTGCCACTGGCTGGAATAAAAACGATGCTTTAGTAGCCGTATCGACTGGTCTACTTGAGCGTATGAACAAAGACGAGCTTCGTGCAGTATTGGCGCATGAGATTGGTCACGTCGCCAATGGTGATATGGTCACTCTGGCACTGATTCAGGGTGTTGTGAACGCCTTCGTCATGTTCTTCGCACGTGTCGCGGGTGATTTTATTGACCGTAACGTTTTTGGTCGTGAAGAAGGTGAAGCACCGGGTATTGCCTATTTTGTAATTACCATCGTACTGGATATCGTATTCGGTATTCTGGCGTCGTCGATTGTGATGTGGTTCTCCCGTCAGCGTGAGTATCGTGCCGATGAAGCAGGTGCGCGCTTGGCAGGTAAACAGGCTATGATTTCAGCATTATTGCGCTTACAGGCAGAGTCTGAAATGCCAGATGCCATGCCGAAAGAAATGAAAGCATTTGCGATTTCTGCGGGTAAAGAAGAAGGCTTTAGCCTTGCTGCCTTGTTCCAGACGCATCCAAGCATCGAACAACGTGTTGCTGCATTACAACAGCTTGATTGTGCTTAAGTAATACTATTGCGTTGATTGAAAAAAGCCTGCACTTGCAGGCTTTTTTATTGGATTCAATTATTCATTATTTATATAGGCCTTTATGCGCTGATCCACTGATACAACGCCATCGCACCCCACCCAATCGCAAAAACAAATAGAATCAGGAACAAGGTGCCTAAAATATCCGGGATATGAATCCAGATCCAGGCCACTACAGGATTGCGCCAAAATTCAGATTGCTGCTGTTTGCGTTCCAGGCTTTCATGCAAAAAAGGGTGTACCACATGTCGATCACTGTGAATCTGATATTCTTCACGAATATGAACATGCACCACATCAAGCGCCTTGCGACTGGGACGAATAAAAATATCAAAAATGGTGCCTGCCACTGGAATAAATCCAACCACCGCATCCATCACCGCCAGTTTCATGACCGGATTCAGCTTGGCACTCGGCACCCCAATCTGTTTGGCCTTATGAATGGCATAACAGGTCAATACAAAACCGGCGATATCTCCAGCGACCGGAATCGTACTCAGCGCGGCATCTGCCCCTACCCCTTGCTTGGTAAATGGAATACGTACCACTGAATCCATCATGTTGGCAAACTTGGCCAGATCACGTTCCAGACGAATGACCTCTTGTTGACTCAGTTTTGTTTTTTGTCCAGGCTCAGGCATATGTGATTCCAAAAATAGGGCTGACTTTCATCAGCATAAATTATTTTGAGACCAAAGTTGTAGCAATCTGTGAATTAAAACAATAATTTGGAAGCAACAAATAGATAAATAATCACACCGGTGGCATCACAAATAGAGGTCACCAAAGGTGCAGAGGCACTGGCCGGATCCATCTTAAACTTGTTCAGAATAAAAGGCAGACTCATGCCGATCAGGCAGCCCATCAGCACAATGCCGAGCATACTGATCGCCAGAACCACAGCCACCATGATATCCCCTCGGACATAACCCAACACCGAGACAGCCAGTGCCATGGTGCCACCCAGACACAACGCCACCAAGGTTTCCCGGCTGAGCAGGCTAAACCAGTCTCTAAACTCTACATCACCGGTGGCCAAAGCACGCACCATCAAGGTCGCCGACTGCGAGCCGGCATTACCACCACTGCCCACCAGCAATGGCAGGAAAAAAACCAGAACAATATGCGCGGCAATGGTCTCTTCATAATGTGCAATGCCAATGCCGGACAATAGACTGCCAAAGACCAGAATCACCAGCCAAGATACACGCTTCTGGTACAGTGTAAAAATAGGCGCAGTTTTTAAACTTAATTCAGTTAAAGGCTCAACCGCCCCTGACTTTAAAATATCCTCGGTGGTTTCGGCTTCCATGATGTCCATGGCATCATCATAAGTGACAATTCCAAGAATTTTTTTATGCTCATCGACAATCGGCAAAGCCATAAAATCATAATAGGTTAAAGTTTTTGCGACGTCTTCTTGGTCATCCCCAATCTTGGCATAAATCACATCTCTTTGCATGATTTCGGCAATGCTGGTTTCAGGACTGGCCTGAATCATCTGCCTTAAAGAGACTACCCCGATCAGCTGGTCCTGCTCATCAACAATATAAATCAGATATAGGGTTTCCTGATCTGCGGCCACCACACGCAACATTTGGATAGCGTCATGAATCGACAGATCCTGATGCAAAGAAACAAAACTGGAGCTCATCAGCGCACCAGCAGTCCCTTCAGGATAAATCGCCAGATCTTTTAGGGTTTGCCGACTCGCTTCGGACAATTTTGCCATGAGCTGCTGCTGCAGCTGTGGAGAACATCGTTTATAAACATCGACAAAGTTGTCCGAATCGAGCGCATTTAGAATCGCAATAATCTGTGCGACCGGTAATTGCTCAGCCAGACTGACTTGTTGGCTGAGTGGCATAAACTCGAATACCCGGCTCGGTTCTTTGAGTTCCTGAAAAATCCGGATCTGTTCTTCTAACTTCAAACCTTTTAAAATACTGGCCTGATCGGCGACATTCAGCTCATTTAATAAGCCAATCGCCATAGCATGGTTTTCAGAACGGATCTGTTGTTGAATATGCTGTATTTTTTCTGAAATTTTCGGCATAGGCAGTCCATGGTTATAAGCGCAAAGGCGTGGATTTTAGCATCATCCTCCGAACATTACCCCTGCTCTCAGTGCATCTAAATCATCACAGCCGGATTGAGTCAGGCTATTGATTGTTTTTCTGAGCGCACGATCATGAATCAACCGGTTCTTTTTTAGCCATTAAACTTCGAATCATCACATACATAAAGGGAATAAAAATTAGCACCAGCACGGTTCCAAAAATTACGCCGCCGAATACACTGACACCAATTTCCTGACGGCTTACCGCACCTGCTCCCGTGGCAAAGACCAGAGGTAAAATCCCGGCGCCAAAAGCCAAGGAAGTCATCAGGATCGGACGCAGACGCAGGGAAGCACCTTCCAATGCTGCCTCCACCACCGATTTGCCCTGTTGCTGTGCCAGCGAAGCAAATTCCACAATCAGAATGGCATTCTTACAGGACAAGCCAATGGTGGTCAGCAAGGCAATCTGGAAATAGATATCATTCGGGAAGCCAGCCAAATAACTGAAAATAATATTGCCGCCAATACCAAGAGGAATTGCTGACATTACCGCCGTTGGAATACTCCAGCTTTCATACAATGCGGCCAGACACAGGAAAATAAAACCTATCGAAATCAGATACAGCCAGATGGCCTGATTATTGGACTGTTTTTCTTCAAAGGATAAACCGCTCCAGACCACATCTACACCGTCCTGTTCAGCAATCAGCGCCTCTACATCCTGCATGGCCTGACCGGAGCTGCTGCCTTGAGCCCGATCTGCTTCCATCTGTAGTGCGGTATAGCCCATGAAACGGTTGACCACTTCCGGACCACCACTCCAGTCCACTTGCGAGAAGTTACTAAAAGGCACCATTTGATTCTGGTCATTGCGGACATGCCATTGTGCCAGATCTTCCGGCTTGGAACGAAATTCGGCATCGCCCTGCATGATCACCCGTTTAATCCGGCCGCGATCAATAAAGTCATTGATATAACTGCCACCCCAAGCGCTAGATAAGGTGCTGTTAATTGCCGTTTGGGTCAGACCATTGGCCATGGCCTGTTTTTGGTCAATATTGACGCGTAGTTCGGCTTTTTCAGGATTAGAACGTTTACCCAGATTTTCAAAGCTTGCATAATTGCCAGCCTGAGCTTCCAGTGCCTGAAATTGCTGTTCCAGATACTGCCGGCCATTACCATTGATATCCCGAATCCAGAAATCCAGACCATCGGTTTGTCCCAGACCATTGACTGACGCGGGCATGGATACGTTGATTTGTGCATTAGGGTTACTTTGAAAATGCTTCAAAGCCCGTTCACGAATCGCGGGTGCGGTATTGTCCTGACCGGAACGTTCATTCCAGTGTTTTAATGCCACAAAACCGGTGGCCAGATTCTGGCCAGTTCCCGAGAAATTGCGGCCATAACGAATCATCACCAGACTGACATTGGCCTGTTCCTGATCCAGAAAATATTTACGAACCTCTTCTCCGACCTGAATGGTATTTTTCATCGGAGCACCTTCCTGCACTTTGATTTGCAGGCTTAAAATCCCCTGATCTTCACTCGGCAAAAAACTGGTTGGCAAAGCACGGTAAAACAGTGCAAAGACACAGATCAAGCCGGCAAAAAGCAGTAAACAAATGACCTGATGCTGAATCGTGACTTTGGAAAGATGCAGATAACGATGCTTTAAATGATCCAGCTTCTGGTTAAACCATGCCGCCCATTTTGCCGGTTTCGGATTCGGTTTCAGAATGAGCGCACACAGTGCTGGGGTTAGAATCAAGGCCACCAATAAGGATAAGGACATGGCCGCAACCAAAGTGATGGAGAACTGTCGGTAGATCACCCCGGTAGAACCGCCAAAGAACGCCATCGGAATAAAGACTGCGGTTAGAACTAAGGTAATTCCGACCAATGCCCCACTAATTTCCTGCATGGACTCTAACGCCGCCTCTTTGGCAGACAAATGCTGTTCATGCATCAGCCGTTCCACGTTTTCTACCACCACAATCGCATCATCAACCAATAGTCCAATAGCCAGAACCAAAGCGAATAAGGTTAAGGTATTGATACTCATGCCCAGTGCATAAAGCACCGCCATGGTTCCCAAAATCACCACCGGCACCGTTACGGTAGGAATCAAGGTGGCACGCCAGTTCTGCAAGAAAATGAACATCACCATGATAACCAGAATGATCGCTTCGATCAGGGTTTTGACCACCTCTTTAATCGACTCTTGTACAAAGGGCGTATTGTCTCGTGGATAGGCAATTTTATAGCCTTCGGGCAACTGCTGGGAAATACGGGCAACTTCAGCTTTAATCAAGTTTGAGGTGGCAATGGCATTGGCACCTGAGGCCAGAGAAATCCCAAGACCTGCCGAAGGATAACCATTATTGGTGCTATAAGACTGAT
Source organism: Acinetobacter sp. YH18001 (assembly GCF_013416975.1). Taxonomy (NCBI): domain Bacteria; kingdom Pseudomonadati; phylum Pseudomonadota; class Gammaproteobacteria; order Moraxellales; family Moraxellaceae; genus Acinetobacter; species Acinetobacter sp. YH18001. The sequence goes on from NZ_VPEU01000003.1 coordinate 112,018, forward strand.
AACTTTCAGCACCAAGTTCGACCCGTGCAATATCTTTTAAATAAATAAAACTACCGGCACGATCCGATTTGACAATAATATTCTGGAATTCTTCAACGGTTTTTAGACGGGAACCCGAGGTGACTTTAGCATTCAGGTATTGTTCATCCACTGCCGGCAAATCCCCAATCGCGCCCGCAGCCACCTGAGTATTCTGAGCTTCAATGGCGGCACGAACATCGCTTGGCATCAGCTTATACTGTTTGAGTTTTCCTGGATCCAGCCAGATCCGCATCGCATATTGAGAACCAAAAACATCAACTTCACCAATGCCTTCAATCCGGGAAATGTCCTGCTCCAGATGTGTCATCAAGTAATCAGAAAGTTCAATATTGTTACTGCGACCGGACTCATCATACAGGCTGATCACCATATGGGTATCGCCGAGAGATTTAAACACGTTAACGCCCTGGCGTTGGACATCTTCCGGTAAACGGTTCAATACCCCATTAATCGCATTTTGTACCTGAACCTGTGCTGTATCGGGGTCGGTACCATTTTCAAAGCTGATGCTGACCCGGCTGCGCCCTGAAGAATCACTACTCGAACTAAAATACAGTAAATGGTCAATCCCTTTAATCTGCTGCTCCAGCACCTGGGTCACGCTTTCTTCCACAGTTTCTGCAGAAGCGCCACTATAGGTTGCTGCCACCGTTATCCGTGGCGGGGCAATGTCCGGATAACGTTCCACTGGCAGGTTCATCACTGCGAACAGGCCAATCGCCATCACGACAATCGCCAATACCCCAGCAAAGATCGGGCGGTGGATAAAAAATTTAGACAGCATAAGTCCGAGTCACTTTTTAATTAAAGAGGGATGAATTTAGACCAAATACGAGCAAGCTATATCTAAATATTCAGTGACATAGCAGTAGAATGCAAGAATTAAACACATAATAACTGTGATAAAAACCAATCATGGAGAAATTATGGATGATCTCACTTGAATACTGTCTTGAGGTTGCCATTTCCTATTTATTAATAGCATTTTTCCAAATAAAAAACCCTGCAGATGCAGGGTTTTTTGGTGAATCAATTCAGCAGATTAAGCACTGAACTGGTTCATTGTGTTTTTAGCGTCATCACCAGCTTTCAATGCATTGTCACCAGCGAAGATTTCTTTGTGGTCATCACCGATGTCAGAACCAGCCATTGCCTGGTGTTTAACACATGCGATACCGCCGCGGATTTCTTTACGTTGTACGCCAGCAACATAAGCCAACATGCCTTCAGAACCGAAGTAACCTTGAGCAAGTTCATGCGTAGAAAGTGCAGCTGTGTGGTAAGTCGGAAGTGTGATCAAGTGATGGAACACACCCGCTTCACGCGCAGCATCTGCTTGGAAGGTACGAACTTTTTCGTCAGCTTCAGCAGCCAGTTCAGTTGCATCGTACTCAGCGCTCATTAACTTAGCACGGTCGTAAGCAGAAACGTCTTTACCTTCAGCAACCCAACGGTCATACGCTTGTTGACGGAAGTTAAGCGTCCAGTTGAATGAAGGTGAGTTGTTGTATACAAGTTTCGCATTTGGAACTGTTTCTTTCACACGGTTTACCATGTGAGCGATTTCAGCAACGTTTGGTGTCGCAGTTTCGATCCAAAGAAGATCCGCACCATTTTGCAAGCTGGTTACACAGTCAAGTACAACGCGGTCAATTTGCGTGCCTTCACGGAACTGGTACAAGCCAGAAGCAAGACGTTTAGGACGGTGAAGTTTGCCATCACGTTTGATCAGGATTTCATCTTCTTGTGCATCAGCGATATCAATTTCAGATGTTTCCAAGTAGCTGATATATTGAGAAGCGATGTCGCCTGGCTCTTTAACCACTGGGATTTTTTGAGTCAGGTCAGCACCTTCAGAGTCAGTACGTGCAACGATGATACCGTCGTCAAGACCCATTTCAAGGAATGCATAGCGAAGTGCGTGGATTTTCGCGATGAAGTCTTCGTGTGGCACAGTTACTTTACCAGCTTGGTGACCACATTGTTTCGCGTCAGACACCTGGTTTTCGATTTGTAGTGCACATGCACCCGCTTCGATCATTTTCTTAGCTAAAAGATAAGTCGCTTCTTCGTTACCGAAACCCGCATCAATGTCCGCAATAATTGGCACAACGTGAGTTTGGAAATTGTCGATTTGTGAAGTCAATTCAGCTGCTTTAGCAGTGTCGCCTGCTTCTTGTGCTTTTTTAAGTGCACGGAACAAGTCGTTCAATTCTTTCGCGTCAGCTTGACGTAAGAATGTGTAGATTTCTTCGATCAATGCAGGAACAGAAGTTTTTTCGTGCATAGATTGGTCAGGAAGTGGACCAAATTCTGAACGAAGTGCTGCAACCATCCAACCAGAAAGGTAAATGTAGCGACGTTCAGTCGTACCGAAGTATTTTTTGTTCGCAATCATTTTTTGTTGTGCGATGAAACCATGCCAGCAACCTAATGATTGAGTGTATTTGCTAGAGTCTGCATCATAAGCAGCCATATCACGACGCATAATTGCCGCGGTATATTTCGCAATGTCTAAACCAGTTTTGAAACGGTTTTGGATTTGCATACGCGCAGCATCTTCAGGACTGATGTCTGCCCAAGTGTTACCGAATTTCGCTTTCAATTCGCGGATTGCATCAATCGCTGTTTGGTATGTAGTCATGATATTTTCCTGTAATAATATTAGGATTTTTCTGCAACGAACCGTTCAAATCACACCCTCAGTAACTTGTTTAGATTTTCGCCGGTCCGTTGGGATAGCTAAAGATTAGTGGGCTTATGAAAATTAATCCAATAGTCTGCAAGAATCTTCAGTATTTATTTAAAAAATGAGTAGATGAAAGTCTTAGTATAATCCTGTGATGTTAAAATAAGATATTGTTTTATTTTATATTTTACTAAAATAAAACTGATCGTTTTTCACTCATACTGCTTAAAAATACTTCATTAGACTTAAGTCTGGGCTTGGCTCAAATCCACTTTTATTAAAAAATAATCATGATTTTGAATTATTTCTTAGGCTGAAGCATTTATCAAGATAGCATACTTTTCACGCAATTATTCACGCACTCACACCTGTATTTTTAAAGTTTAAAGCTTGGTTATGGAGCTGTTGATCTGCATACATGAAAATACGGAATCTTTGCTTAGCCCGTGCTTCTACTCAGTCGAATAAAATCGTTAATTATTCAGCTTAAACCTGCATAAATTCCCTAGATTTTATCTGCATTCTCATGGCTTTTTTTTCATCGGCGCTTTACACAAAGCCCGGCAGTTATGGCATAATCAGCATAATTTCTTGTATTTATTCTCGGTATTTCTTTTATGAATCTGGAGCGGGTCGATCTCAATCTATTAATTTATCTTGATGTACTTCTTCGCGAAAAAAATGTCACCCGTGCAGCCGAACAATTGGGCGTTACCCAGCCTGCCATGAGTAATATTTTACGCCGATTACGCAATTTATTTAATGATCCTCTCCTGATCCGTTCTTCTGAAGGCATGACACCCACAGAACGTGCACTTGAGTTACAGCCACGTATCCGGGATGCGCTGGCTGACTTGTCCATGATTCTGGAACCGCGTACCGAGTTCCGTCCTTATACGTCAAATCGTGTCTTCCGGATTATGACCTCGGATTATGCCGAAGCGACGCTGGTTCCTCGGCTGGTCAAAGCCTTACGTTCAGAAGCACCGAACGTGGTCTTGGACTTTCTAACCCCGAGTGATGTGTCTTATCGTGACATGGAACAAGGCAAAGTTGATCTGGCGATTAACCGTTTTAATGAAATACCGCAAAGTTTTCATCAGGTTCTGGTCTGGCGTGACAGTTTTTCCTGTTTATTAAACAATAAACACCCCGCTGCAACCAACCTGAACTTAAAAAGCTATCTGGATGCACAGCATATCTGGGTCTCTAAAACCGGTATGGGTGTCGGCTTTGGGGTCAACCCGGAGAAACAAGCCGGTTTAGGCTGGATCGATCAGGCTTTGGAACGTATTGGCCAGAAACGTAAAATCTCGGTCTTTACCCGTCATTATCAAATGCCAGGTTTATTGGCCTCCAATGTCGATCTGGTGGCAACCCTGCCTTCACGGATCGCACGCCTGCAAGCCAAGAATCATAATTTAATTCTGAAAGATCCACCATTTTATATTCCCGAATTTGAACTCAAAATGGCATGGTGCCCTCTATTGCATCATCACCCTGCACATCGCTGGTTACGTCAGCTGATTTTGTATGTTGCGCGTCAAATGATTGAGGAAGAAAATCGTGAATTCCTGAGCAATAATTCTCAATTTTCACACTATTAAACTCAAATTCTTCTAAATTCTTATTTTTTAAGATTATACTTTGAAGGCTTGAGAGGTAGTTTTTACACCTCAAGCCTTTTTTTGTGTTAAAAATATCCCAAGATACTATTCATCCACAGGTGGATTTGTGAGCCTCTTACAAAATATCGTGATTATCTTAATACTCATCGCGGGGGCCGGTTTTTTATCTTTAACAGAAATCGCCCTCGCAGGTGCCCGTAAAGTCAAACTGAAAATTCTGGCTGAATCGGGTGAACATCGCGCTCAAAAAGTTTTAGATCTACAAGAAAATTCTGCTGACTTCTTTGCAGCCTCTCAAATCGGTTTAAATGCAGTCGCCATTCTTGGCGGTATTTTAGGTGAAGGAGCCTTCCGTCCTTATATTTTTAATTTTGTTTCCCGCTTTTACCAGGGTCCTTGGGCTGAAAATATTAGCTTTGCACTTTCCTTTACTGTCGTCACTTCTTTATTTATTCTATTTGCAGACTTGATGCCGAAACGTCTGGCCATGATTGCGCCAGAAAAGATCGCAGTCTCGGTCATTGAACCCATTCAGATTTTCATTAAAGTCTGTAAGCCTTTGGCCTGGCTCATTAATGTTATTGCCAACATGCTGTTCCGTCTGTTTAAAGTAAATACCATTCGTGATGATAATATTACCTTTGATGATATTTCCGCAGTGATGGATGCAGGTGCACAGGCTGGCGTACTGCAAAAACAGGAACATCATTTCATTGAAAATGTATTCGAGCTGGAAGAGCGTAATGTACCTTCGAGTATGACTACCCGTGAGAATGTGGTGTTCTTTACCCTAAATGAACCAGAAGAAAGTATTCGGCAAAAGCTGGCGGAATATCCCTATTCCAAGTTTCTGGTGTGTAGCAATGACATCGACAGTGTGATTGGTTATGTCGATGCCAAAGATATTCTGGTGCGGATTCTGAATAACCAGTCGCTGCTACAGTTAAATGAAAATACCATCCGTAATGTCCTGACCATTCCGGATACTTTAACTTTATCGGAAGTTCTGGACCGTTTTCGCTCGACCAAGGAAAAATTTGCCGTCGTCATTAATGAATATGCGCTGGTAGTTGGGGTGATTACCCTCTCCGACATTATGATTACCGTGATGGGCGACTGGGTGACACCAATTGAAGCCGATCAGCAAATTATTAAGCGTGACAATAATTCCTGGTTGATTGAAGGCAGCACGCCAATTGAAGACATGAAACATGCGCTTGAAATCGACTCAATGCCAGATGAGGAAAATTACGAAACACTGGCTGGTTTTATGATGTTCAAGCTGCGTAAAATTCCGCGTCCTGCCGATACCGTCATTCATGCCGGTTATAAATTTGAAGTCGTCGATGTCGATCATTTCAAGATTGACCAGTTGCTGGTGACTCGGATCATTGAAATCAATCCATTAATTCAGGAAGAATCAGAATAATCTGATTCTTCTTCTATTTTAAAATAAAAATCATAAGGATAGAGTGGTGTCCATTTCTGCGCTATTGGCTTGTTTTAGTTTTTATTCAGGACTGTATTTAATCTATTTCTTTTTTGCTCAACAACAAAATCCGCTGTTTTTGTTTTTAGCGATCATTTTATTGATTTTTGCTTGCATCATTACCCCTTATGGTTACCAGCGTCACCGTGGCCATTATGACCGAACCATGAGTTGGGGACAGTATTTAGCCATACCTTTGATTTTATGGGGACGACTATTTATCGTTCCTATCAGTTTTATTTTAAGTTTGTTTTATTCAAACCAGTAAATTCAATCATAAAAAAGCACCTAACGGTGCTTTTTTACATCTATTGAGGTGCTTAGATCTTTGTTAACAATGCATCTAAAACAGCTTGATAGTGAATCTGGATATCATCTTCTAGAATCTTGTAAGCATTGTCGAACTGCACCATAGGCCAGCCTTCTTTCCAGAATGGGAAAATATTGTGCAGGTCATGGGTAACAATCGCGTCTTCACGCAGAATCGCTTGTGCAATCTGGGACAGCACTTGTGCCGTTTCAGCGCCATCAATCGCCATATAGTCGATTCCGCGCGCTTTTAAAATACGGACGCGGTCTTTTTTATAACGGATTTTTTTGATTTGTGCCGTATTCAGGCCCAAAGCCAAAGATACCGCTTCGACAAATTTGTCTTCAAATGACTGATTCAATGCCACTAACGCTTCTTTATGCGCTTCCTGACGACCAGCTTTACCACCCTGACGAATCACTTCTTTCGCCTCAGTATTTAGTTCATCCTTTTTCATGCTTTGCAGGATGTCTAAAATTTCGATGTCGCTTAACGCCTCAGGAGATTGATCAGTCATAAACTGTCCTTAAAAAAATAAATCTTGAATCGGCTATTTTCGCATAATTCGTGGCTAAAAAACTAAAATCTTCGTGATTAAAGTAATGATAAGCGCTGAAAATGGATTTGTCCTGTGATTCTGCGTCAAATCGACTATAGTGCCTGTGTCTATTTCTGAATCAATCTCTGGATGATGCCCACTACCCAAGTGACTTTGTTGCTGCAGCAACTTCAACAACAGTATCCGACTGCATTTAAAGGCAATTACCTGTTCTATAGCCAGATCAAAATCCGTGGGATCTGGGATAAAGCCAAGCTTTTGATTCCCTGGGTCTTGGCGGCCATGATTTTTATTCCCGTCAGTTTGATGTTCGGTGACGTCATAAAGCAATCTTTTGTGCAAGTGAGCGAATTTCAGGCGAAAAGTTATGCCATTTTGGCGATACTGTTGTTCCTGATGTTGAGTCTCACCTTAATTCTGCAACAGGTTCAGCATTCTTCTTATTCGCTATATCAGTTATTACGCCATACCCCAATCAAGATGGCTGTGGTGATTATACTACAAACCTTAAATCTGTTTTTTGTACAAAGTAGCCTGCTGATGTGGAGTTTATTCTTTTTTGGAGTCAGCTTTGGCTTTATCCGTTTTTATCGGGAAAACTTGTTCCGGGAAAACAGCCAAAATACTGAACATTATCAGTTGCAACAATTACGTAGAATCTGCTTCTGGGCTTATAAACAGACCTGTATGCTTCGACTAAAATTACGTTTTTGTTCAAACAATCATCCTCAGCATGCCGAACTAAAACAGCAATTAAATCACTATGCCGAATTATATACCCAGCTGCTGAAACATGAGCATCAATACTGTAAAACCATCAAGCATCTGGATGTCGACAGTTATCTGGACGAGAACTCATAGTTCGCTCTATTATTTTGATTAGCCATCTTGAATATTTCTAATAAGGGGCCTTAAAAACAGATTGATCTGCTAATTTTTTAGAGAGAAGCCACGGAATTGCTTGAAAAGAAAGCAATCATTTAGAAATGTGCTTGCCAAGCTTTATTTCGTCCTCTATTATTGCGCACATGCCCGAGTGGTGAAATCGGTAGACACAGGGGATTTAAAATCCCCCGCCCATAAAGCGTGCCAGTTCGAGTCTGGCCTCGGGCACCATTTTAATCTTTATTAAAATGGTGCAATAGAAAACCCAGCATTAGGCTGGTTTTTTTGTGCCTGAATTTTATTCTTTTAGCGCGAAATCCTCATGTCAGAATTAAAATACTTCGATCTCGCCACATTACAATTACGCCATCCAGACGCTTTTTTCCTGAAGCTGCTTTATAGCCGCTTCAAATTTAATGCCCTGCAAAATCTCCAGTTTGTGATCGCGATTAATTTACTGTCTCTTTTAATCTGCGTGACCTGTAGCATCAGCTCAGTACTTCTGGAATATTATTTTTTCAAGAATGCCACAATCGCCTTTAATGTCACCTTGATCATGTTAATGGCCCTGCTTTATCCCTATATCTGGTATGCACAATATCAGGCACAATTCAGCTCCAAAGCCTATAGTCAGCGTTTGCAGAACTGTCTGTATCTGCAAATTCCGATTTTTCTGGTTTTATTGCTGAATCTGTATGTAATTCATTCAGATATGCTGGTGATCATCAGCATGATCATTTTAGCGCTTTCCTCTTTTGGCGCTGTCACCTTAGAACCTTTATTTAAAAGTTCTTGTAGTGCAATTGATCAGATCAAACTGCAAAAACTGCGGCAGCTGGCCTTTTGGGCCTATCAACAGTCCAGATCCAAAACACCGCAACCGATTCAGGACCAGTCAAATCTGCAGGCTTATTACCAGAATCTTTATCAGCAATGCATGCATGAAGAGCAAAAATTACTCAGCTCGATTCGCTTTAAAAGTTTTAAAGACTATTTCTACAAATAATAAAAAACCCTGCAGTAGCAGGGTTTTATCGATCACCATTCACGGTTGGTAATCAGCTCTTCCATTTCAATCTCGAACAACCCGTGCTCTTGCACCACCATCATCATGGCTTCAGCAATATAATCTGCAGCGGTATCATCCAGAGATGAATCCAGATCTTCAAACTGCGGTTTCATGGCATTAATATCAGCAACGGTCAGATGGGCAAGCTGGTAAATTTCTTGATCTGACAAAGCTGATTTAGCGACTTTTTGGGCAAAATGTTCGATGTGCTGTTTGATTTCAGCAACCAGAATATCGGGATAATACGCATCATCGAACATGGGGAGAAGTAAATCTGCAAACATTACAGGCACTCTAAAAGATGACAATTTAATCTAAGCGTGCCTATATAGCACATTGTTGCCTGAAAGCCAAACAACATTGCCAGATGCTTACTCTCCCGCCATCAATGTCTACGCCATCTGCATGGCTTGCCAGACTCTAATCGCATCCGCTGTCGCTTTCACATCATGTGCCCGTACCATACAGGCGCCCTGCTGAATACTGAGCAAATGTGCTGTTGCCGAACCCACCGCACGCGCCTGTGGTTCTGCGCCATCTAAGACAGCCCCAATAAAGCGTTTACGTGATAAGGCAGATAAAATCGGATAACCCATTTCTGTCAATTTATAAAATTCTTGAAGCAGCTTGAGATTTTGCTGAGCATTCTTGGCAAAACCAAACCCCGGATCAATCATGATATTTTCGGCTTTTACTCCTACATCCAAGGCATCCTGAACACGTTGAGATAGTTCGCCAATCACCTCGGTAGTGACATCCTCATATTGATCCAGATTGTTCATGGTGGTCGGCTCACCACGCATATGCATAATGATTACCGGAATATTTAATTCAGCGGCCGTTACTAAGGCATTGGGGCGGGTCAACGCACGGACGTCATTCCAGATATGCGCTCCGGCCTGAACCGCTGCACGAATCACTTCTGGTTGTGAAGTATCAATCGAGAGAACAACATCATGTTTTGCTAAGGCTTCAACCACAGGCACCACGCGGCGGATCTCTTCCTCTACGTCTACCACAGCGGCACCCGGACGGGTCGATTCCCCGCCGATATCAATTACGGTCGCACCTTCAGCCATCATCTCCAGCGCACGTGCAACTGCATCTTCTTTTTGATTATGCCGACCACCATCACTAAATGAGTCGGGGGTGACATTGAGAATTCCCATCACATGCGGCTGAGATAAGTCCAGTTTTAACTCACCAAATGTCCATACATGTGGTCGTAAAGGCATCAGCTGCATGTTTCCATCCTCGTTCACAATAATTCGAATATTGTCTTATGGATAGAGCAATAAAGCAAAGCTCGATAAGACATTTGCCCATTAGTTTTGAGTTAAATATAGCATTCAGAAAATTATCATAAAAATGACTGACATAAAAAAACCACCTAAAGGTGGTTTTTTATTTAACTTAGTTGGCTGGCAATGGCGGTGGCGTCAACGGGCCATCATCTGGGGTTACATCAATCACAGGATTTTCTGCAACATAGACTTTTGGCGGCTGAGGTTCACGACCTTCCATGATGTCACGGATTTGATCACGATCAATAGTTTCCCATTCCATCAAGGCTTTGACCATCGCATGGGCAACATCTTTTTTACTTTCCAAGATATCGCGTGCGACTTTATATTGCTCATCCAGAATTCGGCGGATTTCACGATCGACTTCTAACTGGGTCGTTTCAGAAATACTGCGGCTACCAATACTGCCCATAAACGATTGCTGTGCATCTTCTTCATAGACCATGACGCCCATTTTGTCAGACATACCGTATTTGGTCACCATCGCACGTGCCATTTTAGTTGCACGTTCGAAGTCGTTTGAAGCACCTGTCGACATTTGGTTAATGAAGACTTCTTCAGCAATACGGCCACCAAACAAAATCGAAAGTTCATTCAACATTTTGTCTTTATAATGGCTAGTCTGGTCAAATTCAGGCAGCTGCCAGGTGACACCTAAAGCCCAGCCACGCGGCATGATCGTTACTTTATGCACAGGATCTGTACCTGGCAAGCTTTCAGCAACAATCGCATGACCTGCTTCATGATAAGCCGTCGCGCGACGCTCTTCATCACGCAGCACCATCGACTTACGCTCAGGACCCATATACAGTTTGTCTTTTGCATCTTCGAAGTCATGCATATCGACAGTGTTCTTGTTACGGCGTGCAGCGAATAAAGCCGCTTCATTCACCAGGTTAGCCAATTGCGCACCCGAGAAGCCTGGTGTGCCACGCGCAAGTACTTTAACGTCGACCCCTGTGACTGAAGGCAATTTCTTCAAATGCACATTCAGGATTTGTTCACGACCCTTAATGTCTGGCAAGCCAACCACAACCTGACGGTCAAAACGACCCGGACGAAGTAAAGCTTTATCCAGTACATCGGCACGGTTCGTCGCAGCAATCACGATAATACCTTCATTGCCTTCAAAGCCGTCCATTTCCACCAGCATCTGGTTCAGCGTCTGCTCACGTTCATCGTGACCACCGCCTGTACCTGAACCACGGTGACGACCGACTGCATCAATCTCATCAATAAAGATAATACATGGTGCATGACGTTTTGCCTGTTCGAACATGTCACGCACACGCGATGCACCAACACCCACAAACATTTCCACGAAGTCAGAACCCGAAATACTAAAGAATGGCACTTTCGCTTCACCGGCAATGGCTTTGGCAAGCAAGGTTTTACCTGTACCTGGAGGACCGACCATCAAAACACCACGTGGAATACTTGCACCGAGACGTTTAAATTTGGTTGGGTCTTTCAGGAAGTCGACAATTTCAACCACTTCTTGCTTGGCTTCATCACAACCGGCAACATCGACAAAAGTGACTTTAATCTGGTCTTCAGACAACATTTTGGCTTTAGATTTACCAAAACTCATTGGGCCGTTTTTACCACCTGCACCGCCACCCATGTTGCGCATAAAGAACATGAATAACAAAATGATTAAAAGCACAGGGAAACTTGCAATAAGCAACTGCATGAGCAAGCCTTGACGTTGTGGTGCTTCACCTTCGACCACAACATTATTTTTAATGAGGCTTGGCATCAGCTCAGGATCCTGAACTGCCGGACGAATACTTTCAAACTCTGAACCGTTTGATTTTTCGCCACGAATTCTTTCGCCGTCAATAACAACTTGTTTAATTTGGCCAGCATTGACCGCGGCAACAAACTCTGAGTAGTTCATTGTAGTCGGTTGATTGCGGTCACTGACGTTGCTGAAGATTAACACCAGCACACCCAGTATCACGAGCCACAATACGGCATTCTTAAAAAGATCGCTCAAAGCTTTATTCCCATTCCAATCTAATTTGATCATGCCCTGTTCAGGGTGACCTTAATACTTAAGCTGTAAATTAACTTACAATTATCTGAAAACGTACAAAATGCACAATTTTTAACGACTTGGCAAGTAGACTTATTTTAAAGCCTTCTTGCGTCCCTGCCCGATCAGGAAAACTTCTTTAGAGCGAGCACGTGATGCCAAGGGTTTAGATGTTTTCAGAATATCAAAACTATCAACCACTTGCTTACGGAATTCATCAAAACCTGAGCCTTGGAAAACTTTTACCACAAATTGACCTTTAGGGCCTAGCACCTTATTGGCAAAATCCAGTGCAAGTTCACACAAGTAAATCTGACGCGGTTGATCTACAGCCTTATTACCTGATGTATTGGGGGCCATATCTGAAATTACAACGTCTACAGTACGACCATCTAAAATTTCTAGCAGTTTTTGGAAAACTTCTTCTTCACGGAAGTCACCTTGCAGAAAAGTGACATCTGGTAAAGCATCCATTGGTAAAATATCAGATGCAATCAATAAACCCTTATCGCCAACAAGTTTACCGGCAATCTGTGACCAGCTGCCTGGCGCTGCGCCCAGGTCGACCACAGTCATACCAGGTTTAATGATTTTATACTTTTCTTGCATTTCTAAGAGCTTATATGCTGCACGCGCACGATAGCCTTCCTTTTGTGCCTTTTTCACATAAGGATCGTCTAAATGCTCTCTCATCCAATCACGACTACTTTTAGATAACTTTTGGTTGGTAATGCGTGTAGCCATAACTCTCTAAATAAAAAAATGTCTCATTATATTAATTGTACGTGAAAAAGACTTATTTTGCAGTATACATGTGTATCTAAATCTAAGGCTTTTGCTCTCTCCGTGGACAGATTGAATATGATTATTTCCTGATAATTTACAGCGTTTATTTTTTGCTTTTGCTATACTAAGCCGTTTTAAAATTCAGGTTATCTCTCATGGCGGCTTTATCTATTCAGGAACGTAAGCGTTTACGTCAAATCGGACATACACTTAACCCAGTCGTGATGCTAGGTGACAAAGGTCTGACGGAAAATGTCATCGAAGAATTAGCGCGTGCTTTAAACGATCACGAACTGATTAAAGTTAAAATTGTCGCTGAAGATCGTGAAGCGCGTGCAGCGCTGATTGCTGAAATTTCAGAAGCGACTGGTGCTGAAGTGGTTCAAACTATTGGTAAAATTGCACTTCTTTATAAGAAAGCGGCAAAACAGAACCAAAAATTGTCCAATCTTGTTCGTTTCGCTCATTTGTCTAACTAAGTACAGGACTTATGGCAAGTTACGAACTTAGCGCATTTGATCGCCGTTTTCAGGCCATCTCTCTGGTTGCTGCCATTGAACAGCAAGGTCCATGTAGTTTAAATGTGGGCTTCTGGATCCGCGATCCCAATCATTACATCCTGTGGCCAGACATGGTAGCTGCACATCCCCGTCAGGATTTCTTGTGGGAACAGACCTGCTTTGAAATTTTTATTGGGGTTCAGGGTGAAGATTTTTATCGTGAGATTAATCTCTCCCCTTCTCAGGCCTGGCAGGCTTATCAATTTGAAGAATACCGCTATCCTGAAGATATGCCACCACAAGCTGCAGATGATATTGAGCTGAATCAGCTCAAACGTACCCATTATGGTCTCAATGTCAGTGTGGATCTGACCGATTTTATGGCAACACATAAACTCAAATGGGAAAACTTGTTCCTGGGTTTATCTGCTGTTTTAAAAACCTCGCAAGGTGACCAGTACTACGCGATGCAGCATAGTAGTCCTCAGGCAGATTTTCATAATAAACGTGACTGGTTGCATGTATTTTAGATCAATCAAACCTGTATATCCTCTGTCTGAATCTGTAATAGGCTGATAAAACGTGAGACTTGAAGTCTCACGTTTTTGTTTGTCTCTAGACAAAGTAGTTAGCTGTGTATGGTTATTTTGCATTTTCTTGTTTTTGAACATCTTAGAGTAGCATTTTAATGAGGTAACTGATGCTGGCTCCGAATGGCTTTCACTGCAGCATAAAGAATAAAAGTAAAAGTGAGTACCATGAGCAGAACAGTCCCCAAAACCAGCCCCAGTACGCCCAAACATAACACAATCACACCCAGATAAAGTATGCGCCCCAAGCCGCTTTCCAGATTAAGCAGCATAATCAATATCAATAAAACAAGCACACCTACCAAATAATGCCGTGGCATCGTAACCCCTTCTGATTATTATTGTGAGTCCGTTTTGCTACATAAAGACAAAGGAGAACATGTGATTGTTCTCCTTTTAAAGAGCAGCCTTTCAACGCAGTTTAACTTTTCAGCTCAGGCTTTTTGTCTGAACTTTCTGCTTTCACTACCGGCTTGACTTTTTTCAGCACTTCAATGGTGCTGTCTTTAGAACGTTTTAAGGTATCGGTCAAATGCTCTTTATGTTTGGTCGAAATCTGACTGACATCCTCTTTCAGTTCCTTGCCCAGACTGGACAAGTCTTCGATCACTGCATTGAATTCTGTTTTGATAAAGCTCTTCAATTCAGTTAATTCTTTTTGTGAACCGAAGATCTGCTCCTTTAAAGTGTCAATTCGCTGCAACACTTCCTGCTTAAATTGGCGCAATTGTTCCTGTACGGTATCGGTCAATTGCTTGGCTTCAACTTCAAGCTTTTCTTTACTTTCTTCGATGCTTTCAAGTGCTTGATCTTTCGCCTCTACTGCTACTTTTTCAAGCTTCTCGGCAGTTTCTGCCACGACGCTCGGGCTGGCTTTTTTGGATTGGGTAGATTTTGATGCTGTAGTCATTTGTCTTGTTCCTATTGTTATATTGACTGAGCTATATTAGTAGACTTGATAAAATTTAAGATTTGATTTGTCTGACAATTATTAATTGCTTACATTTTTTCATCCTGTTTACAAAACAGACTTCCATTCAAAAAGCAAGGCATTTATCTTATACTTTCGCTGCAAAGCCATTGGACTTCAAGCATCATTCTGCGTATAATGCCGTGTTAAGTTCAAGCGAGCAGACATAGGAGGGTAGGTTTAAAAATTAGCCTTCCTTTTTTTTCGTCTTCTCGCTTTTTTACAGCCTAAATTTCAGGAGCTTTGGTTTGAGCACCCCAGCAATTTTAGCCCTTGCCGACGGAACTATCTTTAAAGGTACTTCGATTGGCGCATCGGGTAGTACGACTGGTGAAGTCGTTTTCAACACTGCCATGACTGGCTATCAAGAAATTTTGACTGACCCGAGTTATGCACAGCAACTTGTGACACTGACTTACCCGCATATCGGTAACACAGGCTGCAATGAAGAAGACGCTGAATCAGGTCGTATTCATAAAGTTTGGGCCAACGGATTGATCATTCGTGACCTGCCTTTATTGCACAGTAACTTCCGTTCAACCCAATCATTAGCTGAATATTTGGTACAACACAATGTTGTGGCAATTGCGGATATCGACACGCGTAAATTGACACGTATCCTACGTGACAAAGGTGCGCAAAATGGCTGTATCCTTGCTGGCGAAAATATCACTGAAGCAGAAGCGCTTGAAAAAGCACGTGCCTTTAGCGGTTTAAACGGTTTAGACCTGGCAAAAGAATGTTGCGATCCTGAGGGCTTTGAGTGGACTGAAGGCTCTTGGGCATTAGGCAAAGGTTTCTCTCAACCTGAACTTAAATTCCATGTTGTTGCATACGATTACGGTGTCAAAACCAACATCTTACGTATGCTCGCAGACCGCGGTTGTAAACTGACTGTGGTGCCTGCGCAAACTCCTGCTGCTGACGTACTTGCTCTGAATCCAGATGGTGTGTTCCTCTCGAACGGCCCTGGCGATCCAGCTGCATGTGACTACGCAATTGAAGCTGTAAAAACAATTGTAGAAACCACTGAAATTCCAGTATTTGGTATCTGTCTGGGTCACCAGATCCTTGCACTTGCAAGTGGCGCCAAAACACTAAAAATGCCTCACGGTCACCACGGTGCCAACCATCCTGTGCAAAACCTTGAAAATGGTACAGTGATGATTACTTCTCAAAACCACGGCTTCGCAGTTGATGAAAGCAACCTGCCGGATGTATTGCGTGTAACGCATCGCTCACTGTTTGATGGTACTAACCAAGGTATTCATCGCACAGACAAGCCTGCGTTCAGCTTCCAGGGTCACCCTGAAGCAAGCCCTGGTCCACATGACTGCGCACCATTGTTCGATCATTTCATCGAACTTATCGAAGCATCTAAGAAGTAATTAAGGAAGCATCATGGCTAAACGTACTGACATTAAAAGCATCTTAATTATTGGTGCGGGTCCGATTGTCATCGGTCAGGCATGTGAGTTTGACTACTCAGGTGCTCAAGCATGTAAAGCCCTTCGTGAAGAGGGCTACCGCGTTATTTTGGTCAACTCGAATCCGGCGACCATCATGACCGACCCTGCAATGGCAGACGCAACGTATATCGAACCGATTACCTGGCAAACTGTTGCACAAATTATTGAGAAAGAACGCCCAGACGCAGTTCTTCCCACCATGGGCGGTCAAACTGCATTGAACTGTGCCCTTGCCCTTGATGAGCACGGCATTCTAGAAAAATACAATGTTGAATTGATCGGCGCGACCAAAGAAGCGATTGAAAAAGCTGAAGACCGCAAACTCTTCGACCAGGCAATGCGTAAAATTGGTCTTGAATGTCCAAAAGCAGATATTGCCGAGTCAATGGAAGAAGCTTTAACTATTCAAGCACGCTTCGGCTTCCCTGTGATTATCCGTCCATCATTCACGATGGGTGGTTCAGGCGGCGGTATCGCATATAACCGTGAAGAGTTCATTGAAATCTGTGAACGCGGTTTCGATCTTTCTCCGACCAAACAGTTATTGATTGATGAATCTTTAATTGGCTGGAAAGAATACGAGATGGAAGTTGTTCGTGACAAAAATGACAACTGTATCATCGTATGTACCATTGAAAACTTTGATCCAATGGGCGTGCACACCGGTGACTCCATCACTGTTGCGCCTGCACAAACGCTGACAGATAAAGAATTCCAGTTACTTCGTAATGCATCTTTAGCTGTACTTCGTGAAATTGGCGTAGAAACAGGCGGTTCAAACGTTCAGTTCGGTATCAACCCGAAAGACGGTCGTATCGTTGTGATCGAGATGAACCCACGTGTTTCTCGTTCTTCTGCCCTTGCATCTAAAGCAACGGGTTTCCCGATTGCGAAAATCGCGGCGAAACTGGCTGTAGGTTATACCCTTGATGAGTTGAAAAATGACATCACGGGTGGTACAACACCGGCTTCATTCGAACCTGCGATTGACTACGTTGTAACGAAAATTCCTCGCTTCAACTTCGAGAAATTCCCGCAAGCAGATGCAACTTTGACGACTCAGATGAAATCTGTCGGTGAAGTCATGGCCATTGGCCGTAACTTCCAGGAGTCTATGCAAAAAGCGCTTCGTGGTCTTGAAGTCGGTGCTTCTGGCTTCGATGAAAAAATCGAAATCGGTGCTGAAGGTGCGAAAGATAAAATTCTTCAAGAACTTAAAGTGCCAGGTCCTGAGCGCATCTGGTTCATTGGTGATGCATTCCGTCACGGCTTTACACTTGATGAAGTATTTGCTGCAACCAATATCGACCCTTGGTTCCTGATTCAAATCGAAGACATCATTAAAACTGAAGAACAGATTAAATCTTTAGGTTTTGGTGATTTGAACGCGGACAACATCCGCAGCTTCAAACGTAAAGGTTTATCGGATCTTCGTATTGCAGACTTGATGGGCATTTCACAAAAACAATTCCGTAAACACCGTTGGAACCTGGGCGTAACCCCTGTTTACAAACGTGTCGATACATGTGCTGCAGAATTCGAATCTGATACAGCATACATGTACTCAACTTACGATGAAGAATGTGAAGCAAATCCATCAACGCGTGACAAGATCATGGTGATTGGTGGCGGGCCTAACCGTATTGGTCAAGGCATCGAGTTCGATTACTGCTGTGTACACGCAGCGCTTGCAATGCGTGAAGATGGTTATGAAACCATCATGGTCAACTGTAACCCTGAAACGGTTTCTACAGATTACGACACATCAGACCGTTTGTACTTCGAACCAATCACATTGGAAGATGTGCTTGAAATCGTACGTATCGAGAAGCCTAAAGGCATTATCGTGCAGTACGGTGGTCAAACACCTTTGAAATTGGCTCGTGCTTTGGAAGAAGCCGGTGCGCCAATTATCGGTACATCTCCAGACGCGATTGACCGTGCAGAAGACCGTGAACGCTTCCAGCAAATGATTCAGCGTCTGCAACTTCGTCAACCGAACAACAGCATTGTAAAATCTGCTGAAGAAGGTATGGCTGAAGCAGCGAAAGTTGGCTATCCACTCGTTGTACGTCCATCATACGTTCTTGGCGGTCGTGCCATGGAAATCGTCTATAACGATGACGAATTGAAACGCTACTTACGTGATGCAGTTCAAGCATCAAACGAAGCACCGGTTCTTCTTGACCGCTTCCTTGATGACGCGATCGAAGTTGACGTGGACTGTGTATCTGACGGCAAAGACGTTGTGATTGGCGGTATCATGCAGCACATCGAACAAGCGGGTATCCACTCTGGTGACTCAGCATGTTCGATTCCTCCTTACTCGCTTTCTCAAGAAGTACAGGACGAAATGCGCCGTCAAACTGTTGCAATGGCAAAAGAACTGGGTGTAATCGGTTTGATGAACGTTCAGTTTGCAGTAAAAGGCACTGACGTTTACATTCTGGAAGTGAACCCACGTGCATCACGTACTGTACCGTTCGTTTCTAAATGTATCGGTGAGTCTTTAGCAAAAGTTG
This sequence comes from Acinetobacter sp. YH18001, assembly GCF_013416975.1. Lineage (NCBI taxonomy): Bacteria > Pseudomonadati > Pseudomonadota > Gammaproteobacteria > Moraxellales > Moraxellaceae > Acinetobacter > Acinetobacter sp. YH18001. Next base: position 130,868 of record NZ_VPEU01000003.1, read on the forward strand.
CTGCACGTTGTATGGCAGGTCAATCTCTAGAATCTCAAGGATTCACTAAAGAGATTATTCCTCAGCACTTCTCTGTAAAAGAAGCGGTGTTCCCATTCAACAAATTCCCGGGTGTTGACCCAATCCTTGGCCCTGAGATGAAATCGACTGGCGAAGTCATGGGTGTTGGTAAATCATTTGGTGAAGCGTTCTATAAAGCTGTATTAGGCTCGAACGATCGCTTACCAGGTAAACCAACTGAAGGCGAAGTAAAACATGCGTTCCTGTCTGTTCGTGATTCAGATAAGCCGCATGTCGCGCGTATCGCTCAGCAACTGGTAGACTATGGCTTCAAGTTGCTTGCAACGGGTGGCACATACAGCGTGATTACTGAAGCGGGTATTGCATGTGAACGTGTGAATAAAGTAACCGAAGGCCGTCCTAATATCGTGGACCGCTTGAAAAATGGCGAAATTCACCTCATTATCAATACATCTGAAGGTAAACAGGCTCAGCAGGATTCGTTCTCGATCCGTCGCTCTGCGCTACAAGGTAAAGTGTATTACACTACCACCTTGAACGGTGCTGATGCTGTATGCCAAGCTTTAGCAATCAAATTGCCAATGGATGTATATCGCTTGCAAGACCTAACTAAAGGTTAATTAAGTTTCCAAGAAGTCCCGCTACCTTCTTGGTGGCGGGCTTTTTTTTATTTATAGATTTTATATCTTTCAACTGACTTTTGAGGGACAACATGCAACGTTATCCTATGACTCCTGAAGGCAAAATTGCCTTAGAGAAAGAATTACATCAACTGAAAACCGTTGACCGTCCTCGTATCACGGCTTCGATTGCGGAAGCACGTGAACACGGCGACTTAAAAGAAAATGCAGAATATCACGCAGCGCGTGAACAGCAAGGCTTCTGTGAAGGCCGTATTCAGGACATCGAAGGGAAACTGGGCGCTTGCCAGGTCATTGATGTGAAAGAACTTGAGCAATCAGGTCGTGTGGTTTTTGGTGTGACAGTGACAATTGAAAACCTGGATACTGAAGAGCAAAAAACTTACAAGATTGTAGGCGATGACGAAGCAGACTTTAAGATCAACAAGATCTCTGTGAACTCACCAATTGCACGTGGTCTTTTGGGTAAAAACGAAGGCGATGATGTGAAAATTACGACACCAAATGGTGAAGTTGAATACGAAATTGTGAAAGTTGAATATATCTAAGCTTTAGATATTTACAACAATTAAAGCCCCTCAATTGAGGGGTTTTTTATTGCAAAACTATTGATTTAGCTTTAATTTATGAGCAAATAATAAAATAGATAACAAAAAATGGATGATCGCTTCATACACGCTTTTTACTATGCACTTGGCGGTTTGATCCTTGGTGTTGCCATCGCGATCAACTGGTCATACTTCATCGACACGCATACCAGTTCTGTCGTCATTATTTCAACCACGACACTCAGCTGCGCAATTCTGGGCTTTCATTTTCCCAATTGTATTGCTCGTATTTTTAGTATCTTTTGGAATTTGTTCAGATAAAATTTTTCATAATTTCAATCATATTCCTCACCCCCTTGTACACTCAGTACATATTCTGAGGATGTTATTCCACAGGGATACAAAGCCATCATTACAAATCAAAACTCACAATAAAATTGCCTTTCCTTTTAAGAAATAAAGAACACTACTCGACAAAGGAGAGGCCTTATTTAAGAATCCCACTTTTTCAAAGGGGGACTTTTGTTTGCTATAATCCCCCCACCTTCAAAACGCCATATACGCATGTCTGAAAAGTTAATTAATTCCCCTGTCAAACACTGGTGTGAGTTTGAATTCATCTCAAAAACAGTGAGGAATCCGAACATTCATATTAAGGGGAATTATTCTTACTATTCCGCTTATTGGGATCAAGGGTTTGAGCGTTGTGTTGTGCGTTATCTACATGACAAGTCCTCTACTCCAGATAAACCCATTGATCAGCTCTATATCGGCAATTTTGTCTGTTTTGGCGCAGAATGCGTGATTATGATGGGTGGTAATCAATTACACCGTACCGACTGGATTTCAGCCTTTCCCTTCAATACACGCAGTTTTGTGCCTGCTGGCGATACACTCATTGGCGATGGTTGCTGGATTGGCTCACGTGCCATGATTATGCAAGGTGTAACGCTTGGCGAAGGTGCTGTGGTGGCAACAGGTGCCGTGGTCACCAAAGATGTTCCATCATACGCAGTGGTCGGTGGCGTGCCTGCCAAAATTATTAAATATCGTTTTCCTAAAGCAGATATAGAAAAACTGCTTTCTCTTAAACTCTATGACTTAGATGAAAAGCATTTTTTAAAAATGCGTGAGCAGTTGCAAACGGATGATGTTGAAAGTCTAGTTCGTTATCTTAAAATCCCCTGAAAAAATGGAATTATTTTTGTTAAACAACTTTTAACAGTCTTATTATTTATTATTACGGATCAACTTGTCAGCACATAATAAAAACTGCTAAGTCTATCTAAGGCCCTTCACTCGTATAGATTTCAAACCAACAATAAATGGCAAAGCTTGACCACTTCAAAGAATATTTTTTGATTTTCTATAATGGTGACAAATTTGACTAGAAGTTCGGCATACAGGTTGATTAAATTTTCCAGTGATACGTCTAATTAATTACACGCTAGATGCCTGCAAGATTTTTCTTATATACAAAAAAATGGACTAAGTAATTTTTTTCTTAGTCCATTTCTACTTTATCTATTGAGATTAAAATTGTTTGGTGATACCAAACCAAGATTCAACATCATTGCGTTCTTCCATGCTGCTTGGTTTATCACTAAATGGGAAACCAACTTGTAAGGCGGCTGTCCATTTTGAAGCAGTAGACAAGTTTAAACCAAAACCGGCACTGTGAATACTTTCCTGATTATCACCTGAGAATCCACGCCATGTACTGGCTTGACGTTTAACAGTAGCGGTATCGACAAACACTTTACCACTTAGCTGATTATACCCACTTGTATATAAATTACGTTTTAATTCTGCTAAAGCATAATATCCGGTTGATCCACTCAAAGCACTATGCTGATACCCAGCAATACCATTGGTGCCACCTATACTGAATTGCTGTGCACTATCTAGGTTATCTGGACTATATTGTGCCTGGAGTGCTGTATATAACTGCGTGCCTGATGTACCTAAATTCTGTAAGCGAGACACATTGACAGAAACTGCCACAAAATCGCCTTCAGTTTTGGCAGTGGCTTGATCATACGCTAAAGCAGCTTGATTTTTAAATGTCACATGTCCAAAATCTGATGCCACACCAAACTGTGTCAAGCCACCACCGGCAAATTTGTCTTTTTGCAGAACATCCAGACGAATTTGCCCCACATGAATATCACGATGACGATATGAATCAACCAGGGTAATATCATCTTCTAAACGCTTAAAATCATATTGCACACCTAGCATCACTTCTGCATTACGACTAAATAATACAGGGTGACTTAACCAAAAACTGGCTTGCTGCGCATCCCCAATCGCATCTAAGGCTTTATATTCTTTGTCTAATTCATAATCAAGGATCGAGTAACTTGCACCTAAACGTGTACCCAAACCGTTAACTGTAGCCTCGTAACCTAGACGGCCATAATTTAAGTGACCTGAAGTCATCGCATTAACATTTAAGCGGTCGCCAAAACCAAGTAAGTTATTGACAGCCAGCCCTGTATTACCACGTATTTCACGTGTGTATTCGTTGCCATAGTTATCCAAACCGATATAACCAGTAATTTTTTGGTCTTCTTGGATATGTATAGTCAAATCACTGGTTCCGGGATAACGCCCAGCACTTATCACATTCTGGATTTTCACCCCATTTAAGCGACTTAAAATCATTAGTTGCTGCTGTAAAGCAGCTGATTCAATAATATCTCCCGATTGTAAAGGAGATAAAATCTGTTCAATTAACTCATCAGAGGTATTAGTTTGATTATTAATCTGGATACGGTCATATTTTGCTTCCAGAATCCCAATAGTCACCTGCCCTTGAGATAGATTTTGTGCAGGCAAATAAGCACGACTATAAGGGTAACCCTTCTGCTGATAATAAGCGTTTAAAGCCTTGGTTAATTTTTGCAAATCAGCCAAGCTATAAATCTGTCCTTCGGCATCTTTTACAATTTTGTGTAATTCTTCTGTCGCAATACTTTCATTGCCTCGGATCACAATTTTTTCAATTTCAACTTGCTGCTGTGAATCAATTGATCCTGTTTGCAACTGTTGAGACACTTCAATATTTACGTCCGCTTGAGGAAAATATGGTTGTACAGTCTGTTGCTGAAGTAATTGACCAGCATCAGGAACTGTATTTGCCAAAACAGGAAAACTACTAACCGCCAAACTACTGATTAGTAATGTTTTTTTAGAATACAACATTATTTAAAATTCCCCGTTAAAGTTTGGATTCCATCCATATTTATACCATCACCTACGATTTCTATTTCAATATGAGTAGATCGCTGTGATTGGCTTTCTGACTGATCAAGTACAGGTGCAAATTGAATTGCACGTTGATATTCAATTAAATTTAAGCCATTTGAATTAGTTGGCTCTTCCGGATTCGCTGGCTCGTCTGGAGTCGCTGGCTCTTCTGGAATTGTCGGTTGCTCTGGAGTCGTTGGCTCGTCTGGAGTTGTCGGTTGCTCTGGAGTCGCTGGCTCTTCCGGATTCGTTGGCTCATCTGGAATTGTCGGTTGCTCTGGAGTTGTTGGCTCTTCCGGAGTCACTGGCTCTTCTGGAATTGTCGGTTGCTCTGGAATTATTGGCTCTTCCGGATGCATTGGCCCGTCTGGTGTTGTCGGTTGCTCTGGAGTCGTTGGCTCTTCCGGATTCGTTGGCTCATCTGGAATTGTCGGTTGCTCTGGAGTCGTTGGCTCTTCCG